>JAVCDD010000253.1 GCA_030765125.1 Candidatus Hatepunaea meridiana | reverse complement strand
TAGAAGGAACAAACAACAAGATTAAGACTATGAAACGACAAGCTTACGGCTTTAGAGATATGCAATTCTTTAAACTCAAAATCATGGCTATTCATGAAACTAAGTACGCATTAGTCGGATGAACCAAAAATATCTCCTTCCAATCGTGTGAATCACCTGTTACAAGCCAGATTATTATCCAAAGAAAAACTGTATTGATTGCAATGGCTGCGAGAACGCCTATCATTTTAATTTTCCAATAATAGTAATTCAGTAATAAATAATGCTCTATCTGTACGTTTTTATATGCGCTTGTCTAACTTATTAAGCTAAAGCGTATCAATATGCAATATTTTGTTGATACTCTCGCCCTGTTTATTTTCAAAGTTGATGTGGAACGCATCCGGAACGCGTGGCAAAGTCAGTAGATATAGGTATAACCTGCTCAAGCAAGCTTGAGCACTCCGGTGTACGATGACGCTATTCTTCAAGTGAATGATTCTCCATTTAATATACCGATTTTATTTCACTAAGCATGAAAAAGTGAGATAAAACACATTGATTACTCGTTTTATTTATTATAATATATAAGTTTAATATTTATTGCCAATTTGAATTAGATGGAGTAACAAATGCATAATGACCGATATATGGGGGCATTAGCTGCTGGCGAACGAGGTGAAGCAGCTCTGGTTGGAGTTCCCTTCTATGTGACAACATCACTTAGTCCGGGAGCCCGGTTTGGTCCAAACGCCATCCGGAAAGGGTCGCATAATCTGGAGAAATTCGGTCCCTTCAATGACAGGGACTTGAGAAATATGGATTACATTGACTTAGGCGATCTCGAGCTTGAACCGGACTCTGTTGGAAGTATGACTGACAAGGTCTATGCAGTTGTCGGTGAGATATTAGACAAGGATATGCGACCTGTCATCCTTGGGGGTGAACATATCGTTTCGGTTGGCGCTATTAAAAGAATGGTTCAGAATTATCCTGACTTGGTGGTTTTACAGTTAGACGCTCATTTTGACCTTAAGTGTGAATATTCTGATGATGCTATTAACCATACCTCAGTGATACAACAGATTGTTGATCTTATCACTTCCGAACGACTATATAGAATCAGTGTACATGCAGTCTCTCGTGAAGAGTCAATTAAAGCAGGAATTAAGATGCCGTTGGGTTTCAATGGCAGTTTGAACGATATCGAAAGAGTACTGGAATCAATACCTAAAGATAAACCGGTGTATGTATCCCTGGATATGGACGTATTTGATCCATCGCTGGTGCCGAGTGGCAGCAATCCGGGACCGGTTGGATTGACATACCGTGAGTTCGTCCAGCTCGTTCGCGGCTTGGCATATTGGAAGTTAGTCGGTTTCGATATAGTGGAACTAACGCCGCAATACGACCAAACCGGTGTTTCATCTGTAGTAGCAGCTTCCGTTGTACGCGATTTGATGATGTGTATGATGTAAGAAAGTATGAAAAGTTGTAGCGTCAGCGTCTCGCTGGCAACCAAAATCAAAATCTTAAAGCCCAAAGCCCTAAAGACTAAAGACAAAAGACTCCAAAAAATGATTTACAGACGATATAATATGCGTAGAACAAATTTTGGCGGGACATTAACTCCTGCCGTAAAAGGTTTGCTGATTGCTAACGCAGTGGTATTTTTCATACAATACCTTGCTGGTCCTGAGTTGGAACATACAATTTTGATTCCTATATTCGGATTGACGCCAGCAGTTATATGTCATTATTTCTGGATATGGCAGCCGTTTACGTATCTGTTCCTCCACGGCGGTTTTATGCATCTTTTGTTCAATATGTTTGCGCTTTGGATGTTCGGCAGTACATTAGAATCGGTTTGGGGAACGAAACAGTTCCTGAAATTCTATTTCATCACCGGCATCGGAGCGGGACTATGCAACTGCATACTGACGCCGGGGATGGACATTCCGATAATCGGCGCTTCAGGCGCTATTTACGGGCTGCTTGCCGCTTATGCGATACTTTTCCCTAATACGATGATATATCTCTGGGCGATCTTCCCGGTTAAAGCTAAATATCTGGTGATATTCTTCGGTGTATTTGAGTTAATGGAATTTGCAAGAACCAACGCAGACACTAGTCCGGTTGCCCATCTGGTTCACCTGGGTGGAATGGTAATAGGCGTGGTTTATCTGCGTCGCGATTATCTTCTCCGCTGGGGAGCTCGCAAAGTTAAGGGGTGGCAAAGCGGTCAAACTCAGCATCGACGGGAGAAACAGACAGAAACCGCGGATCAACTGCGCAGTGAAGTTGATGATCTACTTGACAAAATCAATCAAGTCGGTCTGGAAAACCTCACTTCAAACGAAAAGCGACGATTAAGGATTGTTAGTGAAAAATTAAGACAAATGGAAGAGGAATGAAGTACGAAAGTGCGAAAGTTTGCAAGCAACGTTGCGTTCCCGTTACGCTTCGCTTGAAACCTGTCAGCAACGCAACTTTCACACTTTTGCACTTGTAAACTTTTAAAATTGTAAACTTAGAGAAATAAATGAATAAAGATAAAAGCCCCCTACATTTAGATCAGCGCTTCCAGGAAATATTAAAAGAACAGATTATTCCTGACGCGGATGCTATTGGATCACCTCCGGGAGGTAAGCGAACGAAACCTACGATAGAAGATATTCGCTTTGATATTAATCCCGAAGAACTGATAGACTATCTGAATGGCTACGTTGTTGATCAGGCTCGAGCGGTTGAAGTAATCGCTACAAAGATATGCACTCACTTTCACCGTATGTGGCTTGAGCGCGAAAACCCGGATCTGCCTAAAATAATTGGGTTTGTGAAGTCGAATATGCAGTTAATCGGTCCTACCGGCGTGGGTAAAACATACTTGATTAAACTGATAGCAGATAAACTGCACGTGCCCTTTGTTAAAGGTGATGCTACCAAATTCTCCGAGACCGGTTATGTCGGTGGAGACGTCGAAGATCTGGTGCGGGAACTCGTTTACCAGGTGGACGGCAACATCAAGTTAGCTGAATACGGGATTGTTTATATAGATGAGATTGATAAGATCGCTTCTACCGGAAACTGGAATGGACCGGATGTATCGAGAGGCGGTGTCCAGCGGAACTTGCTCAAGTTGATGGAGGAAACAGAAGTCGATATGAAGGTTCCCCACGACCTTTCCAGCCAGATGGAAGCAGTTATGGAAACACAGCGCACAGGCAAGGTATCGAGAAAAAAAGTCAATACTCGTAACATCTTGTTCGTTATGTCCGGCGCCTTTACCGGACTGCCGGAGATAATTGCCAAGCGGTTGAAGAAGGGTGGGATGGGTTTCACCGGAAAAGCGATTACTACGGCTGATGACGTGGAGAACCTGCTCGAAAAACTGCATGCTCTGGACTTAATAGAATATGGCTTCGAATCGGAGTTTGTCGGTCGTGTTCCAATAGTAACCTACCTGAACGAACTGGACGAGGACGGATTATTCGACATACTCAAGGGCCCAAACAGCGCGGTCACTCAAGGTAAACGGCGCGATTTTGCCGCTTATGGTATTAATCTGACATTCGACGACAGCGCCCTGCGGATGATTGCGAGAGACGCTCATCACCTCGGCACGGGTGCACGCGGATTGGTCAGCGTAGTTGAAAAATTCCTATTGCCGTTTGAACGATCATTGCCATCAACCGACGTTGAAAGGCTGCACATTACGGAGGAATTATTAAGCGACACGGAAGGTTTCCTAAAGGAATTGATTAAACAGCATGCCTTTGAGAGCTTTGTCAACAGATTTATGAAACAGACAGGTATAAAGATAGAGTTCTCATCCGGAGCTATAAAAGAAGCTGTCAGAATGTCAACGGAACGAGGAATACCACTAAAGAAACTACTCGATGAAGGATTAAAGGATTACGAATATGGCTTGAAGCTGGTCGGAAAAACCAAATTCTCAGTAACCAGAACGGTCATTTCGGATCCGAAGGGGTATCTGGATAAGTTGGTTAAGCAAAGTTATAAGAAAGGATGAAGGACAAATAGCGAATAGCGAATAGCGAAGGACGAAATCCACACCGTTTTATGAGGAATGAAGTAACGAAGCAAGCTTCGTCACTCCGGAGTGCTGAGTTCAGAGTTCGTCACGAAACTTCGGGATGGAGACGCCCAACATTCCGAAGTATCGGGACGAACTCTGAACTTTTGACACGCGAGTTATATTTTTTGATATCTGCTTACATCCGCTTCATCTTCTGTGAATCTTAATAGGTCGATAATTTTTCATATTTTAAATAGAGGATTAAAAAATGAATTGGCATCAACACATTTCCGTCGATGCGAATGTATGCCATGGGCGCGCTTGTTTGTCAGGCACTCGAATTCCGGTCAGTGTCGTGTTGGATAACCTTGCTGCCGGTTTGACTATCGACGAGATACTGCAAAGTTACCCGACATTGACGTCCGAGAGTATCCAGGCAGTATTGTCTTATGCGGCACATCTCGCAAGTGAACGTTTTGTTACAGTAGCTGCGGAGGCTTGATCGGGTGCGGTTTAAAGTAGATGAGAATCTTCCGGAAGATGTTGCGGAACTTCTACGAAATCACGGCTATGATGCTGTAACTGTCAGAGAACAGGATATGCATGGTTCCAGTGATGAACTTATAGCTGCATTATGCCGTATTGAGAAACGTGTTATTATTACCCTCGATCTCGACTTTGCAGATATTCGTGCATATCCGCCAAAGGATTATTCCGGATTGATAGTTTTCCGCTTATCTTGTCAAGATAAGATTAGTGTTTTAAGTGCTTTGCGTCAAATTGTTCCTTTATTAAAAAAAGAGCCGCTTGAATGTCATCTATGGATCGTAGAAGAGGGTCGGATTCGCATTCGTGAGGGATGATTGCTTAGTTCAGAGTTCATTCCGAAACTTCGGGATGCTTTTCCATTCTGGATTATTGGAGTGAACTATAATCTCAGAACATCCCCAACACAACTTAGTTTAGTAGACACTACTTTTAAACCGGATGAATCCTCTATTTATTAATGAAATTCCTGTTTATCATCATTTTCGTTATTTTCTTGCCAAGTGTCTCCTTGTGCAACGAATTGGTAATCAATGAATTATTAGCCAGAAATGATACTACCGTTGCCGATCAGGACAATGAGTATGACGACTGGATTGAATTATACAACAACAGCGCCAACCCAATATCGCTGAACGGGTATTATCTGTCCGATAATGAAACCGATCTTGCCAAGTGGGCTTTCCCCGATACATTTATTTACGCAAACGACTATCTTATAATCTGGTCGGATATTGATGGTGATCAGACCGGCTTGCATTCCAACTTCAGACTGTCCGGTTCCGGTGAGGCAATCTATCTAATTGGTCCGGATACGATGATTATCGATTCGGTTGCTTTCGGTGTGCAGGCTACGGATATAAGTTATGGTCGTTTCCCCAATGGAACAGGTGAGTTTAAGAAGATGTATCCTACGTTCTCGGCGCCAAATAACGGTAATGATCCCGGTAGGGAAGATGATCCAAGTGAGATAGTTTTTTGCGATACCATTGTCCATAATTACGAGTTGCACTTCTATATTGAGAACTGGGAGGATACACTAAAACACTACTTTGAAACGCTCAATGAAGAGTACATCCCCGCTGAACTGACCTATAACGGAACTATTATTCTCGATAGTATAGGAGTTCGATACAAAGGGAATTCTTCTTATATAATGTCGCGCCACACTCCTAAGAAACCGTTCAAATTCAGATTCGACAAATACAAGAACAATCAGACTTTATTCGGGATTGAGAGGCTGAATTTCAGTAATTGCATCAACGATCCCAGCTTTATGCGCGAGAAGATAGGTTACGATATTGCCCGCTGCTATATGCCTGCGCCGAGGACTGCGTATGCTAACCTGTATATAGAGGGTGAACTGATCGGGTTCTATGTGCAGGTTGAACAGATAGATGAACTCTTTATAGACAGATACTTCGATAACAACCGTTCCAATCTGTATAAGGCGAACGATAACGGCGCTACAATGGAATACAGAGGAGCAGATCAAGCCGATTATGAATCGGAATATGATTTAAAAACCAACGAAGTTGTGAATGATTGGTCGGGATTTATAACAATGATTGATAAACTTAATAATATACCCGATGCTGATTTTGTAGATACAATACAGGATTACTTGAATCTCGACAATTGCATACGTCACATTGCCTTCAATATGGTTCTCTCGCATTTCGATAGTTATACTGGTTCGGGGCGTAATTTCTACTTGTATGACGATCAGACAACCGGACAGTTCAATATACTCACCTGGGACATTAACGAAACCTTTGGCGTGTATAAAAACAACTGGAACGTGATAACACAGGACGTATTAGATCAATCAAATATCAATCAAAGACCGTTGATAAGAAGGATATTAGAAAACGATTCCCTGAAAGAAGTATACTTGGATTATATAAACGATATGATTACCGGCGCAGCTTCTTGTGATTCGGTGGCTGCAATGGTGGACATGATAAAACCTTTTATTGATGACTATGTACTGGCAGATAATAACAAGCTGTACAGCTACGGGCATTTCGTTGATAATACAGAGAATGATGTAATTATCGGTATAGGGCGGTCGATTCCAGGGCTCAAATCATTTTCCCGTGCAAGAAATTCCAATCTGTTCATGCAGCTTTATAATAATGACACACCAAGTCCTGTAACCTATTTACTCGACCAGAATTATCCCAATCCTTTCAATCCGCGAACGACTATCTGTTTTTCATTGCTTGATAACCAATATGTTACGCTTACGGTTTATAACGTTCTCGGACAGGTCGTTTTCACTCCTATAAAGAGACAATTCTACAAGTCCGGTCAATACAGATATATTCTTGATGCTTCAAGATTCGCGAATGGCATCTATATATACCATATCGAAACTGATAACTGGAATGAAGCACGTAAGATGACGGTTTTGAAATGAGGAATGATATCGTAGTGCGACTCAACTAAGTATGAAAACAAGGTTCAGAGTGCACGCTTATTTGTAAGGAAATTCTATCATCTCTAATACGGAACGAAAAATTACGCTGATGGAAGAAAAGCTGCCGAAAGTGCTGGATTTGGTGCGTTCTTGCACACTTTGTCCGCGAGAATGTGAAGTAAACCGTATTGAAAATGAGTTAGGTGTTTGCCAAATCGGTTTTAATCCTGTATATTCAAGCGCAAATCTGCATTTAGGAGAGGAGCCGCCTATATCGGGTTACCAAGGTTCAGGAACAATCTTTCTAACCGGATGCAATCTGAATTGTATGTTCTGCCAGAATTATCCGATCAGTCAACTGCGAAACGGCAATATCATAACGGTTAAGATTCTTGCAACGTTGATGCTGGATCTTCAGGATAGAGGCGCTCATAATATTAATTTCGTTACCCCGACTCACCAGAATGCTGCTATTTATCAGGCACTGATCATTGCGTACAAAAAGGGACTTGAAATTCCATTGGTTTATAATAGTGGTGGATATGAATCGCTGAAGATGCTGAAATTATGGGATGGGATAATTGACATTTATATGCCGGATTCTAAATATGGTAATGACGAATCGGCTCTGAAAATATCTAATATTAAGGAATACACTAAACATAACAGACTGGCGCTCAAGGAAATGCAGCGACAGGTTGGCGTATTGGATATAGATGACAGAGGTGTTGCACGACGAGGTTTATTAATTCGTCACCTCGTTTTACCCGGAGATCTGGCTGGTAGCAGGGAAGTGTTTAGATTTATTGCTGAAGAGATATCAAAAGAAACGTATATCAGTTTGATGAGCCAGTATTTTCCAGCTTATAAGGCAACTGGACATAAATTACTTCATCGTAGAGTCAAACGATTGGAATATGATGAAGCAGTTGAGGCGTTGGAAGGTTATGGGCTTGGTAATGGGTGGATCCAGCCGATATAAGGGATTTATTATAGCGCTGGCATCTTGCCGGCAAGATGCCGACGCTACGAAGGATTCAGACAGGAGTGTCTGACCTACTTAGTGTCTGAACGAAAACCCTCATTTTTCTGAATATTAACCCTCTTTTGTCATTCCCGCGAAGGCGGGAATCCAGGAGAAACAATAGGTTAT
>JAVCDD010000257.1 GCA_030765125.1 Candidatus Hatepunaea meridiana | reverse complement strand
GACACGCATGCGCCACCGTGCAAGAACGCAGCAAGCTGCGCTACTCTGGTATTATTAAGTGGACGCGCAGCAAGCTTCGCTACTCCAGTGTTATTAAGTTTATACATTGCTGAGCTAAAGGCATAACCGAAAAAAAGAAATACAATTTGAAAGGAGTTTACAATGAGTACACCTATTGGCAGCATCTGCCATAACGAGATATTCGCTCGCGATCTGGCGGAAAGCGCTAAGTTTTATGGTGATCTATTCGGTTGGAATACGTCACCTCAAGATGCAGGTTATCTTTCCTGGAAGGATACCGCTGGAAACTCAGGTGGTTTTACAACCGCCGGAGCGCCAATTACCAATCCGGCAGCGACTTTCTACATCAAGGTTGAGGATATACCCGCTATGTTAGAAAAAATAACCAGGCATGGTGGAGTTATCATCCGACAGAAAACAGACATCGGAGGAAATTACGGATTCTATGCACTATTCCGCGATCTTGCCGGTAATAATGTAGGGCTCTGGTGTGGTAAGTGATTGGGGTGTCGTAATGTCGTAGTGTCGTAGTATCCTGGTGTCGGAGTAATGAATGCGCTTTCATACTTTCGCACTTTCTTACTTGCTAACTTCTTTTAGAAGCAATCGGCATCCGCCAACCGGTGCCGAAGGCTTTGGTTGTAACGCGTAAACCGGGAGCAGCTTGCAATCGTTTGTATTCATTGAGATCAACAGTCCGGATCACCTGATTGACGGTTTCGCTGTCGAAGCCACTAGATACGATCTGTTGGGGTGACAGACGCTTCTCCAAATACATCTCAAGAATTTCATCCAGGATTGGATAAGGCGGTAGGGAATCTTCATCCTTTTGGTCAGAACGCAGTTCAGCAGATGGCGCTTTATCCAGGATTGCTTGCGGGATAATTTCAGAGGATTGGAAATTGGGATCATTATACCAGCGTGACAACTCGTAAACAATCATCTTCGGCAGATCGCTGATGACAGCCAGTCCCCCACTCATATCACCGTACAACGTGCAATACCCCATCGCCAACTCGCTCTTGTTGCCCGTAGCAAGTACAATTCCACCGTATTTGTTTGCATAAGCCATCAGCAAATTGCCGCGTATCCGTGCCTGGATATTTTCCTCTGTAACATCGCTGGATAATCCCTCAAAAGGCATCTTTAATGAAGTGACATACTGGTCGAATATGTCAGAAATCGGGATAATATCACACTGGATGCCCAGATTCCTAGCTAATTGCAGCGAATCATCAACCGATCCAGTTGAAGAAAATTGCGAAGGCATAGTAATAACGCGTACGTTTTCACTGCCGATAGCGTCAACCGCCAGACAAGTCGTCAACGCTGAATCAATCCCACCTGACAATCCAATTATGGCAGTCTTGAAACCACACTTGCGGAAGTAATCTTGAATACCCAAAACCAAAGCCCGCCGTAAAGCCTCCATATCCGGTAAACCTGTATATTCATCATCGGAACCGGTTTGAGCGCTGTCAATGGTAATAACGTCTTCTTCAAACGCTTTGGCTATCGCAAATATACGCCCCTGTTTATCAAACGCCATACTGCGTCCGTCGAAGATCAGATCATCGTTAGCTCCAACCTGACCGACAAAGATTAACGGCACACCCCATCGTCGGGAGTGGTGAGCGTATCTTTCATTGCGAATCTGGTCTTTATGTAAATGATAAGGGGAAGCTGAGATGTTTATCAGCAGTTCAGCATTATTGTGGGCAAGCATCGCAATCGGATTACGATCATAAATCGGCGTTGCGTCAGGTGTTAACACCTGACGCAACTTTTCTTCAAAATCAGGATCATTCCATGCGTCTTCACAAATTGATATTCCGAGTTTAACACCTCGGTAGTTATATACTTGACTGCTATGACTAACATCAAAATAACGTTGCTCATCGAATACATCATAGGTGGGTAAAAGTTGTTTATGCTGTTCAAATAAAAGCTTACCGTTTTCGATAAGTAATGCGGAATTAAACAGACCTTTTCCGGTTACTTTACCACTATGCCTCACCGTGCCGAACAATATCCCAAGATCCGGTCTGTCAAATGATATTTCCTTAATTCGATCAAGACTTTCTTCGAGACGATCGATAAACCATGGAAGATTAAGCAGGTCGCGTGGTGGGTAGCCGCAAAGGTACATTTCCGGAAATACCACTAAATCAGTCGCACCTGGTTTAATACCATCAATTACATTCTTAAGTTTATTAATATTGCCGTCAATATCCCCGACAACAGGGTTCATTTGGGCTAACGTTATTTGCATTATTGATACCTTCTAATTTATAATCCATTATAAGCGATAGAACTCTATAAAACAATAAGGAAGCAATATATTTAATTCAAATTATCCAAGTAAAGTCAAAATCTCCTAAAAAATTCGATTTTCAATCATATGTGTATTATTAAAAAATATGCTTTTGAGAATATTATAACTTGCATATTCAAAGATATCATATTACTATACAACAATGTTAGGATGTAAACCCAAATTTACAATAGAAAAGGAGAATAGTAAAATGAAATTAAATATTGTATTCCTGATCACATTATTATGCTTATCGTCACTGTCTCTTGCTCAAGATGATCCAACGATTAGATCAATTGAAAACAAGAGCATCTTAACAGATCAACTTTTTGAATATACTATAATCGTTGATGATGCTGATATTGAAACAATTACCTTCAGCTCACTCAATCTTCCTGAAGGAGCAGAACTTAATCAAAAAACAGGGAGATTTTCGTGGACACCTAATAAAAGTCAAATTGGGGATTTTATAATCACTTTTACCGTTAATGATGCTGAAGGACATACTAACAGTATTGATTTCAAAGTTACCGTTAATCCCGTTTTGCATAATCCAGTTTTTTCCGAAATCGGAAACAAGGTAATTGATATTGATAAGGAACTTAGTTTTACTCTTAAGGCAACCGATGAAGATGGTGATATTGTGATATTCAGCTGTCCAAATCCTCCTAAAGACGCCACGCTTAATGCAACAACGGGAGTATTTACGTGGACTCCAACTGTTGGACAAGAAGGAAAACATCTGTTAACATTCATAGTAAGCGATTCAAATAAAAAAACCGATGAAAAACTCATTACAATTGTTGTAAGTGAAGTGGATTACAATCCGGTTTTATCAGATATCAGTAAAATAACTATAGATGAAGAAGAAAAATTCGAGTATCAGCTTCAAGTAAGAAATAGTAATCTATATGAAAATCTTACTTTTAGTTGCTCAGATTTAACTGATGAAGCATCACTCAACGCAGAAACCGGATTGTTTCTATGGACTCCAAATATGAATCAGGCCGGTAAAACCAAAACATTCAGTTTCACGGTGCGTGATGAAAACGGGAATGAAGATACAAAGATTATGACAATTAAAGTTAAAGATATTGAACATGCACCAATTTTGAAATCTATTGGAACCAAAAGCGCAACCGTAGATAGAGAACTTAGAATAATTGTCGAAGCAACAGATAAAGATAACGACTTGTTAACTTTTACATATAAATCAAAATCAACACCCTTTGTTCGTGATAAAACATACAAGAATAGTGCTGAATTTACATGGACACCTGGATCAAATGAAGAAATAACAAAAGGAGGTCAAGTACGTTTTATTGTGACCGATGAAACTGGTGAAAAAAGTTTTGAAGATATCAATATTATTGTGGGAGGTGAAAAACACCCTCCTGAATTTGAATCTATTAAACCTATGGAAATCAAAGAAGGGGATACACTCTCATTTTCAATCCATGCCACCGATCAAGACGGTGGAGTATTGAATTATGTGTTTAAAGGTATAAAACCCAACAGTGCAACACTTGACATACGAACTGGAAAATTTTCTTGGAAACCTGAACACACATACACAGATAAAAACGAAAAACAGGTTATTATTGAGTTCCGAGTAATAGATGAAACAGGTTTAGAAAACGTAACTAATGTTAATATCAAGGTAATTGATACAATAGATCCGTTAGATATTAAAAGACAATTTGCACAAGTTCTATCGCTTTCAGAAACGCTTATTAATGACATCGGAAAGAAGCGGAAAGAATTAAATAAAACAAAGGGAAATCGAAGTGTATTGGAGAAATGTATTCAAGTCGGTGGACTTGCAGCAGGATTTGCATCTTTTATTATTTCTAACCAAAATGATGATTATAAGGAAAATGGACTACATTATATCGGTGGATTTAACTTACTTCTTGGAGGGATTCCCCTAATATTTCTTACAGAAAAAAAAGATCCTTCCGCTAAAATCAAAGTTCTTGATTTACAGAGAAAAGAACTACAATCAGATATCGATGACCTAACTTCTCGTTACGGTAGACAACCTTCTGATTCTGATTTATACGGTTCTAATGCAAAAAAACTTCAAAGTAAACTTGAAGAACTTCGTAAAAAGAAGATTGAAGTTAATAATGTTTTATCAGAAAACGAAATTACAATAAATTAATGCCTTCTTTGTTAGTTGAATCTAAAAACGCTCAGGAACAGACATGAGTGTCTACCCAACCCTTGAGCCTCTTTCACACTTTCGTACTTATCGACTGATAAAAATGTAAGCAATTTTCAAAAGCTAAACAACACCAACATCAAATTTCCTTGACCTCAAACTTACCTTCTTCTTCACAAATTATGTGGACCTCCTTTGAATTGATTTGCGTTTCAAGGATTACCGGTTGACGCCAGAGGCGTCTTATATATCCGAGAGTCCGTTCAGCATATTCCCTGTCCAGCTCACGACCTTCCACCTCGTGCTTTAACAAGAGCTTACCCAACCCGCTGTAATTACCATCCTGAACGGTGATAACCGGAATGGAGTTCATCCCGATGTTGCGGATTATAGTGTTCCTTACATCTTTCCAATCCTCATTGGAAGATACCTTGGTAACCACCCTGTCACTTCCCGCCTGCTCGTGCTGGTATAAATCCATTTCTATCATCAATTCCCGGGTTAGGTACTGCCTGATAAAGCCTTCATCGCGATCTGTTTCGCGAACTTGAAATATCTTCTGTATTCCTTCACCACCAGGACGTTTGAATTCCTCTCTTTCCTCCGATGAAGGTTCGTCCCACCGTTCGACAATATCCTCAAACATCTTCCAACCTAAATGATAAGGATTTAGTCCGCGAGGTATAGGACTAACGACCTGATTATGCCTAATCATAAACTCCATACGCATATCTTGGGGCAGGTCAAGTGTGTCCAGTATCTTCTTGTGCCAATACACAGCCCATCCCTCGTTCATAATCTTGGTTTCCATCTGGGGAACGAAATAGAGCGACTCCTCGTGGACGATGGTCATCAAGTCCCTCTCCCATTCCTTCAGTTGACTATTATGATCGCGAATGAACAGCAATGGATCGGTATCAGGGCGTTTGGCTTCATCTTCTTCGTCTACCTCTACCCTACTCCCATCTGTTGATAACCCATTGCAGCTACTACAAGATGCTGTCAATACACCGTTGTTGACAGCACACTTCCCTCCGACCGTCATCGCACCGTGGTTAACAGCATTATTACCTCTCCGCTCACAGTCATGAGCATCCACCCCGCCTAAATTACGCCTACAATTCAGCGAAAGCGTATGTGCCGCATCCAGAATCCGTTCAATTTTCTTATAACCAATACGCGGATCTTCATAGTATTTCCTTATGCGATCAGCATGAGCCTTGAACTTCTCAAGCGTATACACCGGATAAGTATCCCTGAAATTAAAGTTGTTCCTGAAAAAATCGTTATGACCATAGACATGCGCCATAGTAAGCACTTGAAGAAGCAAGGTATTATCCGACATCAGATATGCCAGGCAGGGATTTGAGTTGATGACCATCTCATAAGGAAGCCCAGCCACACCATAGTCGTACAGAGTCTTCTGTTTCTCATACTGCTTGCCGAACGACCAATGCGGATAGCGCGACGGCATCCCTGAATACGCCATATATCCGATCATCTGATGGTGATCGCACAGTTCAAAAATTTGAGGAAACGGATCCAATCCAAAGGATTCAACCAATTCCTTGATGCGCATATCCCATTTTTCGAGGTCTTTTATCGTATAGTTGTTCATTTGTATGTCTCCGGGAAGAAGTAAGTAAGTAAGAAAGTGAGCATGCTATTATCAAAGTATGGAAGTAATATTGTGCTGTCAAGTGATGGCACTTGACAGCACACACATAGTACTTTCTTACCTACTTACTTTCTTACTTTTTTCAACCGATATCAACGATTTAAAAGCGGTCCATATCTCACTTTTACGCGTAATCTTGACCATTGCAAAATTATCGCTCTTTACCGGTTCGAAAATCTTGAACATTGAAGATTCAAAATTGCTGATCCGTCCCGGTTTAATCTCACCGTAACCGAAAAGATTGCAGACCTTGACCAGCTCCCTTGCCGCTTTGACTGCTTTTTCATTATCTGAACTCCAGTTGTCACCGTCAGAACAATGAAAAGCATAGATATTCCATACCGATGGATGATAACGGCTGCGGATGATTTCGAGGGCTTTGTTGTAACCGGATGAAATTAGCGTCCCACCGGACTCACCCTTGTGAAAGAATTCCTCTTCAGTGACCTCCTTGGCATCTGTATGATGAGCCACGAAAACCAGCTCAGTATTGCGGTATTTTATCTTGACAAACTGATACAGCAAGAAATAGAAACTGCGAGCCAGGAATTTCTTAGTGGCGTCCATCGAGCCGGAAGTATCCATAATGCAGACAACAACCGCATTGGATTCTTCCCTGACGTCCTCCTTCAAACGCTTATAGCGCAGGTCGTCCTCGTGGAAAGGAAAGCGTCCGTCCGTATCTTTTTCCTCTTCTTCATTCAGGAAGCGTTCCTTTGCGAGTTTGCGTTTGATCCGGTGAACAGCGCTCTTCTTCTTGTCGAGACGGGCACGTATGCCGACTTTCTTGGTTCCTTTTGGCTTCAATAATCGAGTGGATTCTATCACCCGGAACTTCTTGCGCTCAAGATGAGGCAGTTCGAGGTCTTCGAATAGTATATCGGTTAGTTCTTCGAGGGTTATTTCGGTTTCGTAGTAATCTTCGCCAGGTTTATTACCGGCTTTCCCACCCATCGGACTGCCGTCTTCGCTGCCCTTACCGACAACGTCACCCGGTTGAGTATCGCCATCGCCTTGACCGGCGCCCGGTGTATTATCGCCGTAAACAAAGCGATATTCCTTCACACCGCGAATGGGAACTTTAATTATCTTATCGCCGGATTTACCGATGATAGCTTCATCGGACAAAATATCGGCAATATTATCCTTAATCGTTTCCCTGATCTTTTCACGATGCCGGGCGCGGTCGGATGCACTGCGATCACTACTATAATCTGAAGGTTGTATGAAGTATGCCATAATATCTCCGAGTTTGCAAGTTGTCAAGTTAGCAAGTTTGCAAGTAAGAAAGTAAGCAAGTAAGAAAGTGTAAAAGTATGAAGGCGTGAAAGGTAGCAAGTTTAAATTCCTGCTGTCAGGTGCCCTCACCTGACAGCAAAACCATTTCCTTGCCCACTTGTAAACTTCCTCACTTTCTTACTTTCTCACTTGCTTACTTTTTTTACTCAATCTCTCCACAAATTATTTGCAGCATACTTCAGGATTGTATCGACACAGGACGTGCAGTAGCCGTTTTCAAGCAACCGCGTCACCATCACGTCGTACTTCTCCTGCTGTTCATTGTCGCGAGTACGGGCTCTGGTTACGATACGCGAAAGGTCTCGTACCGACGACAGTAGTTTCTTCTCGATAGCTTCCTTGAGCGGTTCGTAACTCTTGTAATCAACTTTGTTGCCCTTACGTGTAACCGACCAGAGGAAAGCAATCACGTCCTGGCGAAAACCATCGGCAGAAGTTCCAGTGATGCCGATCTGCTCTTCTATAGAACGCATAAACTGTACGTCCGGCTGAAGTTCCTCTCTGGTGTTAGGATCCTTGACCTTGGTTTTGTTAATGTAAGCTTCTGCATGATCCAGATAATTTTGGAATAACGCCTCTGCCTGCTCCTTGTAGGAATAGACAAACGCCTTGGTTATCTCCTTTTCAAGGATTTCCAGATAGTGCTTATGCAGCGTATCCTGCAGGTAAGCGAGATACTCCTTGCGTACCTCATCAGAGAATTCATACGCTTTAACTTTGCTAACCAGAGCTTCAACCACGTTGATCGGATTGATGCACTTGCCATCGCTTTCAGCTAAAGCATGATCGAGGGCTTTCATAATGAAGCGCGTCGATATGCCGGACAATCCCTCGCGTCTGGCATCCTCTTTTAGCTCTTGTATATCAATCCGCTTGGTTTTGCCGCTTTCCATTACCTCATCACCGTTGTATATCTTCAGTTTGGTTAAAGGGTCTACCTTAGCGCTCTTCTCCAATCTGGTAAGGATGGCGAACATTGAAGCGAACTCAAGCGTGTATGGAGCTATATGTGCCTGGAAATCTGAAGCATCGATGGTTTTGTTGTAGATTTTAACTTCTTCAGAGAGCTCCATATTGTATGGAACCTGCACTACAACGATGCGGTCAAGGATGGCTTCATTGGTATGATCAGCCCTGAACTTCTTCCACTCGGCTTCATTGGAGTGTGCAATGATGACCTCGTCCACGTGAACCATCCCATGACGCCCCGGTGCAGGAATCACCTTCTCCTGGGTGGCGGTAATCATTACGTGCAGGTATTCTACTTCATTCTTGAATACCTCTATGAATTCAGTCATACCACGGTTACCCCGGTTAAGCGCGCCGCTCAGATCGAGCACACGAGGATCACCTTCTGAGTACTTATCGAGTTTGGAAATATCTTCACCGCCGATGAGCACTGATGTATCTTGATTATTGGGATCAACAGGCGGTACGACGCCGATACCGATCCTGGAACGCCGGGATAGTTGTTTGGTTACGACTTTGAAATTCTCATAGTTGTTATCCAACTCGTTCTTAAGCCGCCAGCGGCATACCGGACAGAGGTCGCCCTCTATTCGTATCCCGAGCAGTTCCTCGAATTTCTCTCTCAGGTGGTTAGGAACAAGGTGTAACGGCTCCTCATGAATTGGACAGCCTTCAAGACAATAGATCGTATTCTGTTCGAGTGCCTTCTTGATCTTCTCGACCAGGGAACTCTTGCCCGAACCAACCGGTCCCATCAGGTAAAGAACCTGCCGTGATTCTTCGCCTTTCATCGCAGCGGCTCTGAAATAGCGCACTATTTGGTTGATAGTCGGCTCCAGACCAAAGAATTCATCGGCAAAGAAATCATATATCTTCACTGAGTCATCCTTATAGATCCGCCTCAGTTTCGGATTCTCAACCGTTGAAACCTCGGTAATGCCCGGCTTCATCAAGGTATCATAGATACGCTGATGAGATAGTTTGGCTATCGTCGGATCCGATTTGACCAATACCAGGTAATCCAGGAAGGTGCCGTTCCATTTTTCCTCAGACCTGGCTTCGCGAGCTTCTGTGATGATCTTTGAGAAATCTACCTTTGCAGTCATTTTTCAACCCTCCTATCGTTTGATTAGTTTTCCGTTGTGGTTAACTCTATTGTATGCTATCTTCGGGAAATTTTATAATCGCAAATTCATATTCATTCAGGAGTACATCTTAGCTGAATATTTACACCTTCTAATATGTTATACGTATGTTCAGTAGTTTTGTTTTGGAGAGTTGTGAAGAATTTCTTTAATTATTTGTGTATATATGATTTACTTATCAAGCATTCCCTAAGGGAATGAATGTGAATAGAGGTGGGTGAACCCCACCTAATCAAATTGCAAACCATCAACGCCTCCTGTGGTAGTAAAATTATGAAGATTATTACATGGGTAGATTTTCTCGTGCTTTTTTTAGAAAATTCTCATCTGGATCCTTGTTTTATCGTTTTAAGTTTATTATATTAACTGAGGCAAGGTATTGTAGTATCCAATTCGCGATTGACAAGTCCATTCTTACCATAAAATACAAAGTAACACCGAATAAAAGTTTAAGGAGAAAAAATGAAGCATCCCAGTTATTTACCAATCCTGATTTGCCTTCTCGCATTACTTCTTGTGTCACAAGCGGAAGGAACGACCTACGTCTTTGGTGAAGACGGTCTGATTACCGATCTCACGTATTACAGCAACATTTGGACATCCGACAACACTTACATCATCGCTGGTGACTGCAACGTACCAGACGATGAAACACTTACCATCTACGATGGTGTCGAAATACTATTCGATTACGATTATGATGGAGATACCGGATCCCCCCTATGGCCTACGATAACCGTTTATGGAACAATGAATTGTCAGGGAACTGAGAATTCTTATGTTTGGTTCACGAATCATTCGGGAACTGTAAAAGGAGAATTCGAAGGTTTATTATTGGACGGATCCGGAGTTAATGAAGGATCACTTGAAGCATCCTATACAGTATTTGAATATGGAGGTCAAACTACAGCCTTGCTGCAGTTAGACAAATGTTCCAACCTGGATTTAGATAACTGTTATATAAGGTTTTCTAATCTGGATGGAATTGCAACGACTGATATTTCAAGTAGTATAGTTTTAGAATCCTGTTTTATTGATTCCAATGATTGTAAAGGAATTGATGCGCAACATGAATTAGAACTATTTGACTGCCAATCAATAATTGTCGTTAATAATGGTGATGACGGAATAGAATTACAATCTCTTGCTCTGATACCCCGTGAATATGGTCACTACCTCATTGGAGCTTATATAGCAGAGAACAGAAGTCACGGGCTCGAGTTAGGTCCTGACGCCCCTGGCATCTTAATCCGGAATTCACAATTCTACACAAATGGTGATCCAACTGGAATAGTTTGGGGTAATGGTATCTACATAGATTGTGATGGTGAAAATTATTTCTGTACAATTAGAAATTGCGTTTCTGCGCATAACGATTATAACGGTATTGAAATAATTAATTATGATGCAGAAGCACTTGATTTAGATGTTCCAATTCGAATTCTAAATTCAGCGCTTTGGGATAATTCTAATGGTTGCGGACTTTTAATACGCACTTTGGAGGAATGTGAAAGAGAAGATATTACTCTGTTTCTCACAAATAATATCTTCGGGCTTAATAATGCTTATGGCGTCGGTGTAACTGATGATGTGCTGGTTTTCAATGGTGGTATAAATGCGTTTAAAGATAATAATATTGACTCTTACAATGATAATGCCGATTTTGGCTTTACAGAAAGAATTATAGATCGTAATAACGAACCAGATCGATTTGAGCTTGCGTATGAAACCTACGATGGAAACAAAACACCTCCCTACGATTTTCATATATGTTGGCATGGTCCACATCACGATGATGCTACATTAATTAACTCAGGTGATTCAGACGAAGGCTGCGGACCTGATCCGGACGGCTCTGATACGGATATAGGAATATTCGGCGGTCAATATGCCGATAACTTTCCGGATAATAACTATACAGGCACGAGAGATGCTGATTATTATATCAGAGTTGGTTACATAGCTGGATCTCATACGGAATTTAGGGATCCTGTAACTCTATGGCGCGGGATATATAGAGTCTGGTGCCAATGGTCAACTGGTCCAAACACTGTATTCACTATTGAACCCGGTACCATTATTGAGATGAGATATCCCAGAATTTTCCGTTTTTGTAATGTAGTTTCGGCAATAGGAACTGAGAATGATCATATTGTCTTTAGAGGATTTGAAAATCAGGAATGGGATGGAATCAGAATTGAAGGAAATCTTGGATCACCAAAGACAGATTGCCAATTACATTATATAGATGTGGAAGATGTTACCCACTCGAATTATGTTGGAATGTATATATCTAACCTAAATAACGGTCAAGATAGAGAGCATTTAGAACTTAACAATGTTACAATATCCGGTGGAAGTGGATATGGGCTCCGAATCACAAATTCCAAAGTAATTATGACTGACTGCAGAATAATCGGCAATAATGGCGGATGCCGCATTAGTCTCGTTGAAGGACATGACGTAAAAATACATGGTTGCGAGTTTTATGAAAATGATGAATGGGGAATAAAATGTTTCGGTTCGTTTTCCAATCCAAAGATTGGATATGTCGATGTCGGAGGAGATTTTAATGAAAACAGGCTCACGAGAATCTGCGACAATGAATATGGTCTTTACTGTTCAAACAACGCCGATCCTATCCTGTCCGGTGATGACGATGATTGTGGATATATCCTTATAAGAAATAATACTGAAGCTCAAATTTATCTGAGTGGTGGTTGTATACCTTTGATGTTACAAGGTAATAATGATATATATTCGGAGGGTTTTCAAGCCAAAGCCTTAATCAATAATTCAGGTTCATCTATTGAAGCAAAAATCAACTATTGGGGTACTGCTGATCCGGATGAACATGAAGAGGCTATTTTCGGCGGAAACAATAATGTGAATTACTACCCCTGGAACGATGATAGAACGACATGGGAGCTTGATAATAACGAAGCATTTTGGTACGCAATGAATTTGTATCTTAGTAACGATCATAATGATGTTGAGCAATCCATCCCGCTGCTTAAAAGGATAATAGAGGATGAAAGATACGGCAGCAATCGCATACCTTGCCTCAATTACCTGCGTGATGCATATACTTATTCAGGCAGCGAATTGGAAGAACTTCGAGAATACTTAATTGATTATTCCTCTGAAGTTAATAATAATATCCTCTCAAGAATAGCCGACCGGCAAGCTGTCTGGTGTATAGTAGATCAGGGATGCTTTAGAGAAGCTATAGATTTATTTGGCAGTCAGAGAAGGGAAGCGCAATCGAGAGAAGATTCATTGTGGGCTGCATTAGACGAAACTTCAGTTCGATTCATTTCCGGAATCGATGATGAAGAAGCAGATAATATTGGAGTAGGCGAGGATTATTACTCGCTATTGATGGATCAGCTATCCGATATGCTTGAAGAAGAACAGACAAGAAATCCTAAATCGAACTCTTCATGGGCTTATCCTGTATCCATTTATTTAGAATCACCTTATCCTAATCCCTTCAATTCTAAGCTTCGAGTATCCTTCATTTCTCCCATTGCTTCAAACGTTAACCTACAAATATTTGATCTGAAAGGCCGTTTAGTTGAAGAGTTATTTAATGGGCACGCAATAAAGGGTAAAAACGAATTTGTTTGGAATTCATCGGGATTTTCATCCGGAATTTACTGGATTCATCTCAATGGAGCTGGTAATTCCCAAACTGTTAAAGTTGTTCAAGTTCGATGATAATTAATCTTAAAAAACCCATTAACATCAATAAAGAAAAATGTGTAGTTGGTTCCAAGTGGCATTCTACGATGATTATATTATTGCTTTTTCTAATCTCCAACCTTGGTTATACGCTTACGCTTGACTGGATCAGAAGATACGATTTTGTTCCTCGGACGCCACCCACTGGTTTCAAATGCCTGATTCCTGTTGATAATAGTCAATATGTTGTTGCGGGAACCAGGCTATTTGGTGATGAAAATGAACAGAATGTTGATTGGTGGCTTGGAATGCTGAACAGTGACGTGGATTCTCTTCTCTGGCAAAGATCATACGGAACTACTGAATTCTGGGAGGAAGCCAAGGTCATTCTGAATCCGGGTGGTGAAGGTTTTGCATTGTTGGGAAAAAGATATTCCGATAACAGATCACAAAGAAACTCAATACTAAAACTGGATGAAAATGGTGATTCGTTATGGTTTGCTGAATACGGTAACCCACATCGCAGCTTTCAGTTCATGGACGGTATTGAGACATCTGATAATGGTGTATTACTATTGAGCGACCGACAGGACGGTGAGTTTAACCGACATAGTTATATAACTTTAATAAAAACGGATACCGATGGCGAACTTGAATGGCAGAGTCACATTGGCGATGATGATAACAACATTAATCCAAAATCGTTAATTGAAATAGATGATGGGTCATATTTGGTTTGCGGAAGATATTTGACGGATTATCCAGGAGAAGAATGGTGGATAAATATAGGATTCTTCTCAAAGATTGATCATAACGGAGAACTGATTTGGTTTAAAACATATACAGACAGCGTTTATGAAAATTGGGAATATCAGTATGCACATTTTAGTCAATTCCGCTCGGCGGTTAAACTTGACGATGGTGGAGTTATATTAGTTGGTGAAATAAATTTTGAGACTGATATGAACCCTGATAAGAGACTCTGGATGGTTAAGATTGACGAGGATGGCGAAGTCATCTGGAGCAGGCATTTTAGAGGCTTTTATACAGGTACGACTTTCCTACGTAAGGTTTTTGAGGTTAGTAATCATAGAATTATTGCATTCGGTTACATTGAAGTTATGAATCATCAGGAAGATACCGGTCCTTATGTACTGCTTACAGATGCTGAGGGCAATTTTGTGGACGATTTAGAGTTTGAGGAGATGAATTGGCAGGATTACATCAATGATGTTAAAAAGATAGATGATAATAGTTATATAGGTTTAGTCGGAAATAATAGACTTATAAGGATTAGTGTTAATGATAACTCTATCATAAGTTTAAATAAACCGAATATAAACCCGTTAATACATTTCACCGCCTACCCAAATCCATTCAATCCCTTCACGCATCTTTGTTTTTCAATTACCAATCAAGCGCCGGTTGAAATTGAAATAATAGACTCTTTTGGTCGGTTAATAGAAAGACATAACTTTGGAATTACGCATCCGGGCAAATACCGTTTTAAATGGGATTCCAATCTTTTACCTTCAGGTGTGTATCATTCAAGATTGAAGGTTGGAAATAAAGTTAAATCTATTAATATGTCAATAATTAAATAGGGTTTATTGAAGAACTCCAATGTTTAATAGTATTTCTCTCATTTTGTCATTCCAGCGAAAGCTGGAATGACAAAATGAGGTTATTCAGTAGCCCCTAAGTAACAGTGTGATTAAATTTTGAAATATGAATTCAATTAAAACCATAACATTTACTTTTCTGACATTATTACTCCTTTTTTGTTCCCTCTCTCTTGCACAAGACAGTCTCAACGTTAATATCGTCAGTATTATTGAAAACCCCAGCCATTTAACTTTTGATGTACTTGTTTCTGGTGATTATGCTTATCTTACCGATAGCCGAAATATTCTTAGAATAATCGATATTTCAGATCCTTATAATCCAAGGGAAACAGGATTCGTTGATGAAGGAGGAAATGGGTCAGGTATTGACTTACGTGATAATTATGCGTTTGTTGTTACAGGTGACATATATTGCGCACCATCTCTTTTTGTTATAGATATTTCCGACTCTCATCATCCCCGTATAGTTGGAACTTTAACATTTGCTAACAGCGCTTACGATGTATTTGTGTTGGACAATTATGCTTATGTAGCCGATTCTCTTTATGGTCTCCAGGTGATAGACATTTCACAACCCACAGATCCTCGACTGGTCAGTGTTTATGAAACTCCCGGTACTGGCGCTGGAATTACTGCATGTGAAAACTATGTATATATTGCGGATTACAGGGAAGGGTTGTGTATCCTTGATGTCTCCGATATTCATAACATAAGTGAAGCCGGTAGATATGATACTCCGGGAAATGCTAATGACGTTGCTGTAAGAGATGAATTTGCTTTTGTTGCTGATGGCACTGATGGATTGAGGATATTAGATATATCCGATTTAGAAAATATCGAGGAAGTTTCTAATTACAGAGTTTATGGCACAGTAGTTGACGTAAAGATTCGTGGCAATTATGCTTATCTGGCATATACATGGGGAGGATTTCGAATAATCGATATTACGAGATTAAATGAACCTTATGAAGTAGGATTTTATATTACCCCTTTAATGGCGCGTAGTGTGGACATTGCAGGACATTACGCATATATATCTGCAAGGAGGCAATTTTTTATATTGGATTTCAGTGAAGCGCTTTCAGCGAATAATCCTGATTTAATAACTGAACCCACATTACTGAATTTCACATTATCCTCTGCATATCCCAACCCATTCAATTCTCAGACAACGATACATTACTCGCTACCTGAAGCAGACAATGTAACTGTGAAGATATTTAATATAATAGGAAGAGAAATCATTACATTGGTTGATCAATTTAGCGATGCAGGTCGATTCAGGATTTCTTTTTATGCTTCTTCTTTGGCATCCGGTACATATATTATTGAGCTTTCTAATTCCAGGAAACGTCAAACTAAAAATATAGAGGTTTTAAAATGAAAAGCACAATTCTTAAACTTATGGTAATTCTTAGTATTTCATTTTGCCTTACCACTTCACTTTTTGCCATTGAATTTTCAGAACGCCTGATAGCCGACTCACTTGGGTGGATTCATGATATATTAGCTTGTGATCTGGATTCCGACGGTGACTTTGATATTCTTTGCTGCGAACATACACATGACGGACGTAACTATCATTATCGTCTTTTAATGTGGGAGCAAGATGACGATAATGAGTTTACCGGTCACATTATCGCTGGTGATTTTGGTTTTCTTGTCGGATTAGATGCTTTAGACTTTGATGATGATGGTGATATTGATATTGTCCTTGCCGGTGGCGTTAATAATAGAACAATCACGGTTATGGAAAATATAGGTAATCTTGAGTTCGAACAACACTCTATCCCTACCAATATAAGTGATTCATTATGGTTTTGCCCACGATCGATTGGCGTTGCTGATTTTGACGGTAATGGTCGTCTCGATATTGCGGTCTCCTTTTTCTGGGAAAGCGGATGTGGTGCCGTTACTGGAGGACTTGCATGGTTTTCTCAAATTGACGATTATGATATTGTCGGCAGTGAAGTGGCAAGAGATAATAAAAAAGGCTGGACAAACCAAGTTGTAATTGATTTCAACGGAGATGGCAATTTCGATATTATTGCTAAAGAGGCTACTCTTTGGGGAATGCCGGAAGACCTGCGATTCGGACGTTGGATGAACGACGGTGAAGGAAATTTCGAATTTGTTGCTTTCCCATTCTGCTTCTGGGATTATGGTATATCCAAATTCCTGGATATGAACAGAGACGATTGTTTAGACCTTGTAGCATACAAACGAAATGAACAGCGCAATTCATCCGACATAATATGGTTGGAAGGTAATAATAGATATGAATATACCGAACATGAAATCCTTAGTGGTTACTTAGCTGTTAATAGTATTCCAGGTATTGCAACCGCTGATTTTGACGGTGACGACGATATTGATATCATTGTAGTAGGTTATCCTCAAAACCCTCGTGATCAATGCGTGATCATTATGGAAAATGATGGTGACAACAGCTTCGAAGCTCAAGAATTTGGCGACCTGGCTTGGGTGCAAAGAGTAAAATCCTCTACTGGGGATGAAGCTTATCCTGGCTTTATCGTTTCAACTATGGAAATCGGTAATCAACCACCTTATGCCAGTTCAATCTATTGGTTTGAAAACCAACTAAATCAATCTATTCCAAATAATAAGCAACACCGGAATCCCGATAATTTTAAGCTAATATCCGTTTATCCCAACCCCTTTAACTCCACAACCCAGCTTCAATACAACATTCCAAAACAATCATATATAGACCTATCCGTATACAATCTAAGCGGTAAGACGGTTAAGACATTGCATTCCGGTGAAACAGAACCCGGATCTTATAGCATTAACTGGAACGCCGGCAATTTACCTTCAGGCGTTTATATCGTTAGATTAGAAGCCGGAACTGCCATACACTGCATAAAAACGGTGTTAATAAGGTAGCTAACAGGATAAGACAGACATTCCGATTCCATCATAATTTGTGAAACCATACCCTCTTGTGACGTTATGTGACGATAAAACAAATCATCGTCACGCCGTAACTCCCCACCCACAACCACTTTCCAGCATTATGTGACGATGTGACGCTAATTTATACACTCTGTTCCTGTTTTACCAAAATTTTGTATCACAGGTGACTATTTAAAACATTCATTTTCAAGAATTAACCGACTCCCCCGCCATTTTGAAAAATTCGCTAACCGGTTCAATATCCGTAGTCAACGCATCTTCCAATGGTCCCGTAAAGATGAGCTTTCCTTCGTCGAGGAATGCAATGCGGTCGGCAATGCGACGGATGGAAGCGGTTTCGTGAGTTACCACTACCATTGTAAGCCCGAGATTGTCTCGCAGGTCAAGCAATAGGCGGTCAAGGTTATAGGTGGTAGCCGGATCAAGTCCGGCGGAGGGTTCGTCACAGAAAATCAGAGGTGGATCGAGCGCCATCGCACGAGCCAGCGCAGCCCGTTTCCTCATCCCACCTGACAGTTCGGACGGAAGCAGTTTCTCCATCCCTCGAAGCCCAACCTTTCTCAGCTTCATCTTCACTACCCGGTCAATGACTGTGTCAGGCAGATTAGTATGCTGCTCGAGCGGAACCGCAACATTTGCGCCCATACTCCGTGATCCTAACAGTGCGCCGTTCTGGAAGAGCACACCGATACGCTGAATAATCGACTCACGCTCCGGTTCATCAAGCAGCCACCAATCCTCACCAAACAGTTCAACGTTACCTTCAGCAGGCTTCATCAATCCGATGAAGTGCTTGAGCAATGTAGTCTTACCACAGCCGCTGGTTCCCAAAATCACCAGTATTTCACCCGGGATAACGTCTAACGATACATTCTCAAGGACAACCCTGTCCTGATATGCTGCAGTCAGGTTTGTTACACGGGCAAGAGGTTCATTTGGTATATTTGATGAGTTATTGGTCAATTTTGCGCTTTCCCTTGAATAATCGAGTTCAGAGTTCGCACTTTAGTGTGTTGGATTTAGAACTCACTCCATTAGTTCGAAAAGGGAAAACACACTAAAGTGCGAACTCTAAACTTACTTTATATATACGATTTTTCTCGTTTGTATTACCGAACCGGCTGTCAAACGATAAAGATAAATTCCCGAAATGATCTCTTTCGCATTAAATGCAACCCTGTAATCACCGGCATTGAGGGTTTCATTCATTAGCAAAGCCACCCGCCTGCCGTTCAAATCCAGCACTTCAAGTTTTGTCGGCATAGCATTCGGCAGACTGAACGGGATGATGGTTTGGGTGTTGAAAGGATTGGGGTAGGCGGTAAATAGCTTAAAGTTTTCCGGTTTGATGTAAGAAAAATCATCAGATACATCAAGAGCGCCAGAAACATCATAAATACCAAGATTGTTACCATCAGCGACATATACGGTATTCCCATAGACAGCAACTCGTTTGGCTTCTCCAGGTGTATCATAGAAGCCGACTTCAAGTGGATTTTCTGGCTCTGAAGTGTTAATAACCCGCAATCCTTCTTCACCATCGGCTACATAAACATAACGTCCAGACACAGCCAACCCAGAGGTATTACCCCTAGTATCAAAGAAACCACTTTCTGACATACGTCTAACTATTCGCAAACCACCAGCGCCATTAGCTACATAAACATAATCTCCCATTGCGGCAACACCAATTACAAGGTGTTGTGTTATTAGGTACCCATCTTCACTCATAAGATATAGACAAATTCTCCTGATACCCGCACCATAATCTGCAACATAAGCATAAACACCTAATATCGCAACGTCCCTTGCTTCGCCAGGCGTGTCACAAAATCCATACCTTTCTGGTTCTTCTGGATTTTCTGGTTCGGTAATATCAATCTTACGTAAACCAGACAGGGCATCAGCAACGTAAGCAAAATCACCCCATACATCAACGCTGTAAGCACGTCCCGGGGTATCGCAGCTTCCCACTTCTTCAGGCTCTTCAGGATTTGATACATCAATTATTATGAGCCCCGCACGATAGGCGGCTACATAAGCAAAATCACCGACAACAGTAATTCCCTTCGCATCACCGTGTGTATCGCATGATCCTACGATTTCCAGGTCTTCCGGATCTGAAACATCAACTATCTGAAGTCCAGTGCTTCCGGTTGCCAGGAATACGTAATCGTACTGGTAGGAAACATCGCATACATCGTCCCACTCACCGATGATACTGCCCAATAGACGGACGCCTGAACTCTCCTGTCCAAATAATGAACAAGATGTTGTTAAAAAAAGAAAAATAAGAATAAATCTGAATTTAGTTCTCATTTCTACCTCCTTAAAGATTAATTTCAAATTTAGTTCCGTTTTGTATGTATGTGGATCACAACATAACAGAATATTATTATCTTAATGTTTGTCATTGGTTTTCCTGAAAAAATAGGGATTGCTTGTATATACAGCTTTAGCAAAGTTCGTTAAATAACCATTAATTCCGAAATCGCCCTGCATGATTCGGAGAGAGCCGTCTTCTTGCAGAAACAATCCGGACTGGCGTGGATCGATGGCTTGTTTGCTGAGGAAGTAAAACCAGCATATTCCTCCCATTATCAACCTGACGCAGGGAACACCTTCTATCTTTGTCATTCCCATAGATATGACAAGTTGGTCAACGATGTCCCGATGAGAAACCGGCCAGATGAGGATGCAGCCATATTCGTCTGTAGTTCCAGGCTGTTCTCCAATTAGTATTTTCCGAAGTTGTTCGGCATGATCGCCAAGGTCAATGTTATTGAAAAAACGGGTAGTAGTTACCCCTACCCTCCAAAGTATTGAAAGTTCAAACAGTTTGAACTTCCTGTAATCCACGTGAAACTCAAAGCCTCGTGGATTTGCCATTGACACTTCGATTTCCTTGCCTCCAAATAGGACACCTCTGGCATAATCCTCATAGACACCAAACTGAGCTTCACAGCGGTCACAAAGAAGTTTCTCCCGGATACCCTTCTGCTCAAAATGACGTTTGGGTGGTCTGCCAGTTGAAAGAACGTTCAATCGATGCTTGGAGTCATAAAGAGGCTTATAAAGGAATTCAGGAACGATATGAGATCGCCTGAGTTCTGAGGGCGCCCTGTGGAGGGCACATATACTGTTCTTGCGCCGCTGCCGAGATTCAGTTCTCTTCATTATCTCCCATATACATCATTATATGTCATTTTACCATCAAGCATTCTTCAAATCCTCAAGAGAGAACTCGAAAATAAGGGGACAGTATACCTATTTTTATAAATATTCTTAAAATTACGACAGTCCTTAGAAAAAATAGGTATACTGTCCCCTTATTTTCCTTCGCAACATCAAGCGACAAGAGTGTCGCTTCTACTATTGATATTACATATAAAACAACAACCCCAACGCCGCATCCGCCATAATCACGGCAAATATCGAAGCTACTACCGACGCAGTTGTTACACGCCCCACTCCTTCCGGTCCTCCCTTCACTCGAAAACCGAAATACGCCGCCAGAATGACAATTAAAAAGGCAAAAACCAGACTCTTCACAAATCCGGCAATTATGTCTATTAAGAACAGTGAGGTAGCTGCTTCCAAAAAATACGCTCTGGGCGTTAAATCAAGCGATGTTACTGCAATGATAAGACCTCCCGTTATGCCGATCACAACCGACATAATCGAAAGGAGTGGTGCGGTAATCAGTATTCCCCATACTTTGGGCACCACTACGTACCTGATCGGATTCAATCCCATAACGCGCAGTGCGTCAATCTCCTCGTTGACCTGCATCGTAGCGATTTCCGCCGCAATTGCCGACCCGCTTCTTCCGGCAAGTAATATAGCGGTCATCAACGGTCCCATCTCCGTTGTCATCGAGATTGCGACAAGATCGGCAACGTAGATGTTAGCGCCGAACTGCCTGAGTTGCTCGGCGGACTGAAGCGCCAGAATCAAACCAATCAGAAAAGCTATCAGAGCGACCACCGGCAAAGCGCCCACGCCGATAGACAGCGCCTGCGCTTCGATGCCACCCTTGCGGTGACCATCCCCTCGCCAAAGTGTAACGACTGACCAGTAAACAGTTTCCGATACTAACAGGAGTAAATCACCTGCGTCTTCCCAAAAGTTGACTATCTTCTGACCTAATGCTTCGACATAACTATAGAATTTTTTCGGTAGACGAACTGACGGTGATGGAAAATAATAACGCGCTAACCCCTTCTCTACGTTTTCAGAAATGCCGGTGAAATTGATATTTTTACTCATGACACGGCTGCGAACTGCTAATTCGGCAAGAAGAGATGCGCCAAGGCTGTCCATTTTGTCAAGTTCTGACAGGTCTATTTCGATGCGGTCACCCTCTATGGCTTTAACCGCTTCAGTCAATCCTTCAAGCATCCTGGGAGGACCGCCTCGTCGTAGATCGGCAAGTATGCAGATCTTGCCGTTATCCTCAACCTTAAAACTTTGGTTTATATCCTTTCGTGCCATATCAGAACAGGAAATAACTTAGACGAATTGAGATGAACTGCTCCTGGATTGTGTGCGAAAGTTCAGGAACGCGCTTCAACCGTAGGGTATGCTCAATAGCAATGTTCTTAGTAACACGCAGACTGATGAAATTCTCCAGATCAAGAGCAATATCACTATCTTTACTGAATGGAAACAGGATGTCTATCTCTGTGGTTATAGATAAGTTTCCCAAAAGAGAAAGGTTCGAAACCAGTGCTGTTTCCATACCTTGTGGGAAACTGTCAGGGATGCGGTGAAATAGAGTATCTATATTCGAATTCTGGCGGTATACATCGCTATTATACGTCTGCCAGTAACCCAAACCGATACGCAAATTAAGACGGGCAATGAATGTTCTTAACGGAGTTACATTGACACCAAGTCCTTCCTTAAGTTCAAGCGGGAAAAAAACCGGTTCCAATCCGACTTCGTCAACGTTAGATTTTTCCTCAATTAGTCTACCGGATAGATCGAGAAAACTCACGTTCTTCGATTCGTCAAAACGGTAAATTGTTTTAAACAGGTGGGTAGTTGCTTCTAACCGACTATATCCACCAATCCAGCTCAAGAGATAATAAACATAAGTATTCTTCAATCTTAACCTGTCCCGGCTTTTTTGGAATTTAGCGCCTTCCTGGCGTAATATGCCGAATTCTAACAGGTTATTCGATAGATAATTATGAGGAAACTTTTCATAAAGCAGTCGATTGTCCAATTGCCCGTAAATTGAAAGATTGGTCTTTATATCCTTCGATGAAGCATCATTAGCTCCAGTCAGGATCACGTTGCCATGCAGCGCACCGTAGATGCTCCAGTTGCGACCATGAATCAATCCGGCTGAAGAAGCCAGAATACCGGCGCCGGTAAAATCATTTGTCTCACTGTTTATTACTATTGAATAAGGCGTATAGCTGCCAGGTTCTAACAAGAGGGTTGTGAAATTCACATAAGTATTAAAATCCTCACCGCGCATTATAATTTTGTAAAGTCCAGGTAAAAGCAGTAAAGTTTGCAGATGTTCACCCAGTTCAGGATTGATGGCAGGAATTATGCCGTAGCTTTCCGCCGATTCTACTCTGAATATCTGCAGATCCTGTTTATAGTAATTACGCATTTCATCAATAACTTCAATTGTCAATGCACACCAATCTGGCTCAAGGATCACAGTTTCTTCACGTTGAATATCAATCTCACGCTTGATCCGCTGGTCCCGATTTCCTGAACCGAAGATTATTAAGTATTTACCCGGTTTGACAAAGAAACTCGATCCGGTGTTCTGCTCGCCAACTAATTCACCATCCTTAAAGATTGCATAGAGCGGTTCGTCAGCACCGCAGGTCATAGCAGGAACGAATATGCGGCCTAATCCCTTGCGGTCATCCAGACCCTCGATATACAACTGAAGTTGTGACGATGGCATAAGCCAGGTGTCACAATCACCAACGACATCACTTTTCACCTGACAGGTACCGATAGTGAACAATATGGGTAAAAAGGCAAATTGAACTATTATTATAGATATCAATCTCATTCCGACACCTGCGTCGAATCACTTTCAGGTGGGTAGAAATACTCAACTACTTTAGAGAGAAATATTTCCGTTTCCTCTTCAACAATATCGCTGATAACTTTAGCAAAGATGGTCATACTTTCCGTTGGAGTAGGAATCTCGCGGTCAAAAGTGTGATTAACCAGACGGTCTTTGCTGTCATAATCATAGAGATCAAATGACATTCGCAGATGCGCTGCGGAATACTGCTCGTTGTCGAATTTCTCGATCTGAAGGATTTCACCGGTAATTTCATATTCAGGGCGTTCTTCAAGATACTCCCTCTGGCAATCCTTGAAAAGATGATAGGAGTTAATGTGCTGAACCAGCAAGTCTGCAACTGCAATCTGTGGTCTTACTGCCCATAGACTGTAACGGTAATAGTTTATCTGATGGCTGGAAAAGCGGGCGATTATGCGGATAGAATCGTAAGAGCGCGGTATTTTGAAATTCCTGACTTGAACGCGAAATGGTATAGGTTTGTCCAGTATTAACTGATTATTATTCGGGGATGGTTGGTATTCAAGCAGGTAATAACTGGTTACAAGTGTCTGTCTGGTGCAACCGGCAATCAGAAGCGCTGCAATTATGAATATGATTATCTGTTTGGTTTTCAAGATTGAACTCCTGGATGAGTCTTTGGGCTTTTGTCTTTTGTCTTTAGGCTTTAGGTTCTGGGCTTTGGGCTTTGGTGTCAGCCAACTGCGGTTGACACTGTAATATATAATCATACCCGTCAAGAGCGATGGATTATCAAGTGGATATTTTGTATTATCAGATAATCGGCAAGACCCGTGATCAAAAGACTAAAGACCAAAGACTAAAAACTAAAAACCTACTTCCCCCTTCCAACTTCCTGAGCCTGCGTTCCTCTTAGCAGCAATGACGGATCTTCAGATATGAGACGAGTGAACTCATTAAACGAATCGAGGCTTTCGCGCATAATTTCCAGTGAAGTCAGAATATCGTGCCTGCCTTTTAGCAATGTCAGATCGAGATGCGTAAACGTGTTGCGCGCCTGGGTTAGCGCTTCTCTTAGTTCGAAAATTGCCTTCCCCAGTTCAGCAGATTTTATTTCAGTAGTTACTGTATCAAGATTGGTAAATGTCCTGCGTATGGCTTCCGAGCTTGCAATTACTCGTATCTCTTCTGTTGCAACTTCAAGGTTCTCAACCGTGCGGGCAATACTTGGGCTGTTGTCTTCCAGTATAATATGTACATCCGCTAATACTTGAGTAGTATTGTCTATCAATTGAACCAACCGTTGCTGATTCTCACCACTGGTCATATTTGCAAGGTTATTGAGGACAAGTTCGAGCTTTTCGGATACGATTTCCGCCTTGCCCGTAATCATCTGCATCTGCGATGTTCCGGCAGGGATTTCTGAACCGGGCTCCAACGTCGAAGCCTCGGTAGAACCGCCTGTAAGTTCGATGATCTTGATGCCGGTGATAGACAGGGAGGATATAACCGCCTTTACATCGGTTTTAACCGGCGTACCGCCCTTAAGCGAAAGCGCAATAACGATTGTTTCAATCTGTTCCGGATCAATATCAATGGACTCCACTCGACCAACGCGCACACCGTGGTATTTTACCTGTGCACCAATATTAATGCCACTGACTGAAACGTCTCTGTAACGCACAAAATAATCGTCTCGTTTCTCGAACAGCTTTGAGCCGGTAACGATAATCATTATTGTTATGAGAATTCCGCCGGCTACCAAAAGGAAGATACCAAGACGGACTCTCTGTGCACGGGTTACTTCACGCAATTTATTTCCACAAATCCTTTTCCTTTATTGATAAGATAAGCAATTATAAGGTTTTTGTAAACAAAAAAGTGTTGAAATTACAACAAAAGTAAAATCAATAATGGACTTCAAATCAGTACTTCAAATACTCAACTACTTTGTGATAAGTAGTTTACCATTATCTATCCGATTTATTATCATTTTGATCAGACAATAACTTATAAATATAAAAAGGTTGACATTTGATTATCCTTTTATTACTTTACAATCGCAATGTATATTCTACATCAACACCTCATTAATGGAGAACAAACTATGTTCCGCCGCTGATCAGCAGTTATTCCTCTCGGATCGAGGGGACTCATAACTAAAAGAAAGCTTTTCAGGCTCGGTGATGGAACGGGAAACTTCTCTATTTAACCTTTCATTCTCTCTTTCCTTTTGCTCAGTCTGAGCGTATTTCAATTTTATTGTCTTTTGTCTTTTGGCTTTTGGTAGGACGGACACTCCTGTCTGTCGACCAACATTGTCGGACAAGAGTGTCCAACCTACTGAAAAACTCTGGATAGGAAAGACATACCGTTCTGTCTTTCAAAAGCCAAAAGCCGAAAGCCTTATAAGATAGAAATATTATAAAACCCTATACATAAGGAGTTATTGTATGTCACGTCGTTTCATACTGTTAACGATTCTGATTACAGTACTAGGCCTCTCCCTTATTTCGTGCGAGAAAGCTGAAGTGACTGTGCTTAAGGTTGGGCACGTGGGGCACGATCACCATACTGCGCTGTACGTTGCAGCCCTAAATGGTGATCTTTTCAAGAAGGATTATGGTCTGTACCTCGAAGAGGTTCGTCCTAAACAGCTCTACCGGCTTATTGACGGTAAAAAAGTCATCTGTGAACTTGAGCTTTACAAAGCTGGCGGCGGATCTAAAATGCCCACCGATATGGCGCAAGGGATATTCGATGTCGGCTTTGGTGGTGTGGCTGCCGTTGCGTTCTTCGTCGATAAAGGAACGCCAATGAAGATTATATCGCCTCTGCATAGCAAAGGAGATATGCTGGTGGTCGGGAAAAACGTCCCGGCAAAGAATTGGGACGAGTTCGTCGAATTCCTGAAGAATCGCAAAGAACCGCTTAGAGTCGGATTTAAGACTCCTAAAGCAATTGCACTGTTAATTTTTGAAGGAGCATTGCGCGAAGTCGGAATACCTTACACTCGCGATGCAAAGAATAGAAAAGCCAAGGTGCTGCTAACCAACCTGAAGAGCGCCAAACATCTAAATCCAGCACTCCAAAACGAGATCATTGACGCTTACGTCTGCAATAATCCATTCTGTGCTATAGCTGAGGATAAAGGCATCGGTACGTGCATCGCTGATCTTAATGACCTACCACCGGGATTATGGAAGGATCATCCCTGCTGTATGATTGCGGCTATGGAAAATGTCATCGTAGAAAAGCGTGAAGAACTTGTCAAATTCCTCGAGTTGATCGTCATTGCTACCGATTATATCAACGCGAATCAACGGATTGCAATTAAATCCGCTTCCAAGTGGATTGGCACTTCCATAGCAGTTGAAGAAAAATCCATCCCAACGTCCGGTTACCTCACCAAACCAAATAAGGTCTGGTTAAGCGGTATCTACACCTGGGCGCACAGTATGGAAGAACTCGGACATCTCAAGGGACAGTTGAAGGGCAAAAATGACAACGAGATAAATAAGTCGTTACTTGATTTATCACTGATTAAAGAAGCTCGCCGGAACGTTAAAGCACGAAAAAAATAGTAGTTCGGAATCCTATGTTCAGAGTCCAAAGTTTAGAGTTCAACCTTCAGGTTGCTTTCCCTTCACCAACTAACTGAGTGAATTCTAAGTCTAAAACAACCTAAAGGTCGAACTCTGAACTCAGCACGCTGAAGCGTGTACTCTAAACTTAAAAAAGATATGAAGAAATTCATCAAAACATCACAGAGTTTCATCCTGCCAATTCTATTCCTGGTAATCTGGGAAGTCTGGGCAATCAAATTGGACAATCCGGCATTAGTTCCACGCGTTGAAGCGGTGTTCCTGGTGTTGGTTCAGCCGTTCAATGAGCTTATCGGAACCGGAACACTCGCCTGGAATACGGCGGTGTCGTTATTTCGTGTGATGTTTGGGTTCTCTATTGCGGTTATACTCTGTGTGCCGTTGGGACTATGGATGGGAACGTCGAGATTGGTTCACCGGTTGGTTAATCCATTGGTTGAACTTTTCCGTCCCTTATGCCCGATTGCCTGGATCCCGTTTGCGATGGCGTTCTTCGGTACGACGCGCGTTCCACAATTGTTCGGTATTCGGTACAGCGATACGATACTCGACTCCATTCAGGTGGGAATGATCTTCATCATCTTCTGGGGTGGATTGTTTCCGATCTTACTGAATACCATTTACGGCGTGACCGGAGTGAGATCACTCTGGATTGAGACCGCCAGGATACTCGGCGCTTCAAAGAGACAGATTTTCCGCAAAGTGATCCTTCCGGCTGCATTGCCGGCAATAATGACAGGACTAAGGGTTGGACTGGGGATAAGCTGGATGGTTATCATCGCTGCTGAGATGCTGCCTGGTTCGGATTCAGGAATTGGTTATCTGATAATGTATTCCTACGAACTTGCGGAAATGCAGATATTAGTGGCAAGTATGGTTGTGATAGGCTTGATAGGGCTGATCCTTAACCGCGGACTTGAGTATGTATCTATACGGGTCTCCCGCTGGCAGTCACTTGAGCGTTGAACTATGAAAAAACTCATTCTCAATAAAGTCGGCAAGGTCTTCATCGGAGAAGATGAACGCCAAGTGGATGCGCTTCACGACGTTGATATGACCGCTGATGCCGGTGAATTCTTATGTATCATCGGACCGACCGGTTGCGGAAAAACCACGCTGCTGAGGTTAATAGCCGGACTTATGCCGTATTCCTCCGGTAGTATTCTGCTTGATGAGAAGCCGGTAGAAGGACTCAATCCCGACTGCACGTTGGTCTTTCAGCAATTATCCTTATTTCCTTGGTTCAGTGTACTGGGGAACGTAGCATTCGCTCTCGAAATGAAGGGGCTTGAGAAGAACGAGCGGCGCAATAAAGCAATCGAACTATTGAATCTGGTTGGTCTCGATGGTGTAGCAAAAGCAAAACCTTACGAGCTTTCCGGCGGGATGCAGCAAAGGGTGGCTATCGCCAGAGCTTTAGCTTACGATCCCGAAATCTTATTGATGGATGAGCCCTTCGGCGCCCTCGATGAGAAGACACGCCAGAGGCTGCAAAACGTTGTACTCGACTTATGGCGGGAAAAACAGAAAACAATCCTTTTCGTTACGCACAACATTGATGAAGCAATCTATCTGGCTGATAGAATACTGGTAATGGAGGCAGATCCTGGTCGGATTATTGGTAATATACCGCTATCGCTGAACAGACCGCGTAACAGGCTGTCACAAAAATTTATCGATTTGCACATTGAGATCAGGAATCTGTTGGAGATTTCAGAAAACTCATGTGCAAAAGAAACAGTGCTTTAGCACTTTCATACTTTCACACTTCGCACTTCACATTCAAACAAATACAAACACATCAAAAAAGGAGAAAAGCAAATGAAACGTATCATTGCTTTAATCACGTTAGTTGCGCTTGTAGTAGTATTTTGCGGGTCTGCAGATGCGCAGATATTATGGCGCGGCGCCAAGACAATGAAACAAGGTTCCTTTATCGCTATGGGTGAATGGTACTATATCAATTACACCAAGCAATGGAATACAACTGACGAAAAATGGGATGATTTAGCTTCCGGCGTCAGCTCTTCCAAATGGGGCTTTGAAACGATGTTCGGGTATGCTATAACCAACGATTGGGAAGCTCATCTGCACGTACCTATCAAATTTTGGAAATCAGAATCAGGCGGTGTTGAAAACAGCGAGTCAGGTCTGGGTGACATTTGCTTTAAAACCCGTTATGCTGTAATGCCTTGGGCAAAAGATACACACGGTCTGACATTGACCGGTCATATAAGGCTCGGAACCGGTGATAAGAACAAAGGCTTAGGTGACGAAACGACTGATTTCGGAATCAGTGCAATATTCTCGACTGCCTGGATGGGTAAGTCGCGTGGTCATCTCAAAGCAAACTACTGGATCAACGGTGAAAATGATGACAATTTTAAACCCGGAAATGAGTTAAAAGTCATTCTGAAATATGACTATAACTACAGTCCTAAGCTTATGCCTTTCGTAACCTTTATACCATATATGGTAGCCGAAAAGGAAAATGATGGCAACGCTGTAACCGATTCGGATAAGACTCGTTATACCTTTGTACTCGGCGGAGTGTTCAAGCCTCAGAAGGGGATATTTGTACGTCCAAAGATAGCGTTCGCGTTGGGTGGAAAGACAGGGAATAATTACAGTTTCAAACCTGTGCTTGATCTCTGGTATATTTTTTAACATATACTATTTAAATTGTCAAGTGCGAAGTTCGCGTAGGAAATAAGGGGACAGTATACCTATTTTATGAATACTCTTTAAAATAATGACAGTCCATAGAAAAATAGGTATTCTGTTCCCTTATTTTTAAAATCCCACCCAATAAAGACCGTAATAACCCAAAAACCTTTTGCTACCAACTCATTTTTTTGTTATATTTATTTATCAAATAATCTAACCTGTTTCTTTCCACATTTTAACTCAAGATTTGTAATTCGTTTTCTTTGGTAATGGTGATAATGAAAAGTAAGAAATTAGATATGCAGAAATCAAACCTTACTCCTATTAAAGCACTCCTCAGGGGAATCTCTGTCTTATTTATAATGGCATTGCCGTTTTCTTTGGTAGCGCAGACTGAAGTTGAGGGGGAGGTGTCGGGTGAATGGACGGCTGATGACAGCCCCTATATCGTCATGGACTCGACCTGGGTGCCGGAAGATGAGCGCTTGACACTACGCGAAGGAGTTGAGGTGCTGTTCGAAGAAGGACAAGGGCTGTATATTTACGGTACATTAAATGCATCGGGCACCGAACGAGACTCAGTCCGTATCCGCGTTGCAGAAGATGTGGAACATTGGAGAGGCTTGCGTTTCTATGGGAGGAATCGAACGGAATGGAACTACGCTTCGATCATCTGTCCCGATATCGCTTTTATCCTTGATTCCGGCTGTTTGCTGACCATGAATAATTGTCTTGTAGATGTGTATCGCATGGCTGCCAAAGAAAACGATTCAGGTGTTGAATCCTGCAATCTGACGTTTTCTCAATCGAATATTCGATTGAGAAATAGGTTTGGTACTACTGGAGGGATCCTTTCCGCCAGCCACACACGCTTTGACTTCAGTGAAGATGAACAAGAACGTCCAGGTTTTTGGAGCTCTGGAACCGGTTACAGACTGACAAGCTGTGAGGTGATAGGGGAGTTGCATCCATCCTTTGGAAGTAGCATCGTCGAAAGTTGTCGTTTTCTACGGTTACCAAATGGTGAATTATCAGGCGTCGCAATCCTCGGATCACAGGGTCGAATTCGGAACAGCTATGTTGAAGGTTCTGTCAGTTTAGGACAGGGTTATGGACACTTAATCAGGTGTGTGAATAATATTATACTTGGAGGATTACATTTCTCCGATTGCAACGCTGAGATTTCGGACTGTGAAGTAATGGGTGCGATGCAAGCCAGAGAATGCGAATCGGTAGTTATGCGGAATTCGATTCTCAGCCGTCAGTTTTACATAACTGATGTAGAATCAATGATTATAGATAGTTGTTTTTTTGTAAACGGGGAACAGGGAATCGGTTTTTCAGATCATGGTGGCGATAATCCGCACCGGACGATCACGCGAAGTGTTTTTTTTACAAAGATCGACTTTGGTTATCGGCGTGTTGCGACAGAAGGTCTGTTTGATCATAATACGGTCTTTTTTGATTCTGCTGGTTTTAGGGCGTTGGGAACCAGCCTGGAAATTGTATTCACCAATAATATTATTGTATCGGTTATTCCCGGGCATAAATTATTTAGTCAATATGAGTTGCCGGTTTTCGAATACAACTGTGTGTATGGATTTGAATATGCAGGTGGACCCAGCTATGACCTGATCCCAATAGATGCGATAGATTCAACGAACATAATCGCCAATCCGTTGATTGAATGGAACGGCATAATTCCGAACATTTCCAGTAATTCCCCATGTAGAGATGCTGGTGATCCGGAATTCGACCTCGATCCGGACAGTACCAGAACAGATATCGGGGTTCGTTTTTTCGATCAACGCCATTATGCACCCGGTCTAGTGGGGAATCTCCCAGTCAGCCAACAATTAACTGGCGTCTATCCCAATCCATTTAACAGTATGACCAACATCACCTTCAATCTTCAGGATGACAACCATATCAAGCTGACAATCCACGATCTGCAGGGACGCGAAGTTTCTTTGCTTCACGAAGGTCAGGAAACAGCAGGAGTTCATTCATTATCGTGGGATGCGTCGGGGTTGGCTTCCGGTGTTTATATCTGCCGGTTGCAATCGGATAGTAAGGCTGCGACAATCAAGCTGATGATGGTGCGGTAGGAGTTTTAACCTGTTGGGCTTGAGACAAACCCGGCTAAGTAAATTAATTCAATGTTGTAGCGTTGGTTTATTCCGGAGTGCTCAAGCAAGCTTGAGCACTCCGGAATAACTATTTATGCAGGGAGTGATTTCGTGATCACTCCCTTTTTTATGAGCATTTCTACGGTTTATCTTTCATAATACCTATGGCAGGTTGAAAGCAGGTGATCAAACATCCGCTATCAAGTTGACAATGGTGTGATAATTGATTATAATTTAACATTCATTAGATGCAACACTCCTGTCGCGTGTCAGCATTAAGAACTTTCATCGCAGAGATCGCAGAGACAACAGAGAAGATTACTCTGAGCTCTCTGCGTGCTCTGAGGTAAAAAAATTCAATAAACGGCTATTCTATGCAAATAAAAGACAATTCTGAAAACAACAATAAAAGTATTAAAAAAACTCGGATCAGCTACAAGTATATACTAATCTTAGTATTTATAGTAGCAGGGGTCTGGTTTACAACCCATTTCGTAACCGCTGCCGGTACGGTTCTCTCCGAGTCGAAAAAGCTTGCAGCCGTGATGAACCTCATCAATACCGTCTACATTGAGAAGCCCGATCTGAAGGTGCTGACTGAGGGCGCTATCGAAGGTATGTTGAAACGATTGGATCCCCATTCAATATATATTCCTGCTAAAGAACAAGAACGTGTTAAGGAAAGGGATGTTGGTGAATTTGAAGGCATCGGAATTTCCTTCGTGATACAGAATGAACTCATCACCGTCATAGCGCCCATCGTAGGGACACCGTCCGAACGGCTCGGAATTCGCTCAGGGGATAAGATTATCGAGATTGACGGTGTAAGCGCTTTTGGCATCACCAACGATGAAGTCTTTAAGAAACTGCGTGGACCAAAGGGCACAACTGTAAAGATAAAAATCCTGCGCGAAGGCGTTTCTGAACCTCTGGATTTCACCATTGTCAGGGCTAAGATCCCCATCTATTCTATCACTTCGAGTTTTATGCTGGATGAGAAGACGGGATATGTTTTATTAAACCAGTTTACCAAGACCACTACAGAGGAATTGACAGAAGCGCTGAATAAGCTCGAAGCTGCCGGTATGACTAAGCTTGTTTTCGATCTACGCAACAACCAGGGTGGTCGTCTTTCACAAGCGGTTTCGGTGGCGGATGTTTTCATTCCTGGCGGATACGCAATAGTATCCCAAGTTAGCCGCGGGCATGGTCGGGACAGCACCTACAGATCAACGGATTACGCCACGCATAAACTGTTTGATCTAATCGTGCTGATAAACGGTGGCAGCGCTTCGGCTTCAGAGATCGTTGCCGGCGCTATTCAAGACCTTGATAGAGGGCTTATTGTTGGAAGCAAGAGCTTCGGCAAGGGATTGGTGCAAAGACCATTTCCATTAAGGGACGGCGGCGTCATCAGGATTTCAACCGCTCATTGGTATACACCATTAGGACGCTTGATACAACGTCCTTATGACAAAGGCAGAGCCGAGTATTACGCCGTCCGCTACAAAGACCCTGACTCACTAATGGCAGACAGCACCCGTGAAGCCTATACTACCTTAGGTGGACGAACTGTTTATGCTTCACTGGGAATCGAACCTGATGTTAAAGTTGAAGAGCGAAAGATTACGGGTGCAACGGCAAGATTGCTCAGTAAACGTTCATTGTTCGAGTTTGCACAAGCTAAGATGGCGCCGAAATTCCAGGCTACAGGTAAGGATTTCGACTATTTTCATCATAAATATGAAGTAACGGATGACGATCTTCAGGATTTATTGGTATTCACTAAAGAAGAGGACTTTGAATACCCGCCTGATCTATTAGAAAAGGACAGTGACTATCTGAAGAGTCAAATCAAGGCTGAAATGGCGCAACTGCTATGGAGCAAACGCGAGTATTTCTATATTATTCGCACTGAAGCAGATCCAACCGTTGTCAGGGCACGGGAGCTATTTGACGAGGCACACGAGGTTGCGTCGGTGTGGCAATGAAAGTGGGCTATAGGCTTTGGGCTTTGGGCTTTAGGCATTTGGAGCGCAAGTTAGTTCAGAAATTTTCTTGTAACCAAAGTCTAAAGCCAAAAGCCCAAAGCCTATAGCCTATTTTACAATGAAATTACTCATACGATTTAACGAAGAACCAAAAAGGTTGACAGGGCTTTCAAGTTTTTATAAATTAATAGAAAATAATAACAATAATAAAAGTGGTTCAAAATGGTTGATTATTTCGTCAAGGGTGGTCCCTTTATGTGGCCGATCCTGTTTTTCCTGGTCGTAGGGCTGATGTTTGCTCTGGAGCGTTTCTGGACGTTAACGCGTGCGACCATAAATACTCGTAAATTTACCCAGCAGATTCGCGAAGCTTTCACTGCAGGCGGCGCTGAAAAAGCAATTGAGATATGTTCCAATACAAGGGGTCCAATTGCAAATGTAATACAATCAGGTCTGACGCGCATTGAACGCGGTATCGAGCACGTCGAGAAGGGAATTATGACTTCCGGCACTATCGAGATGGCGTTCCTCGAACGTAATCTGGTCTGGCTGGCGACTGTAACGTCCCTGGCGCCTATGCTTGGTTTCCTGGGTACAGTAAGCGGTATGGTTGGCGCTTTCGACTCCATTGCCCAGGCTAATGATATTTCACCTTCACTGGTAGCTGGTGGTATATCGGAAGCATTGCTGACTACTATGTTCGGTCTGGTCGTGGCAATCATTATCCAGTTCTTCCATAATTATTTCGTATCACGCATCGACAAGATTATGGCGGATATGGAAGAATCGACCCAGGAATTCGTCGATATGCTGGTCGAGAACGATAAAGTATAATCGAGCGCTATAGTGTTACTTGAAAAAAAGAAAAAGCGGTCAAGTGAGATTCCTACGTCTTCTATGGCGGATATTGCATTCCTGCTGTTGATATTCTTCCTCGTAACCACGACGATGGATATGGATAAAGGCATCCCAATGGTGCTTCCGGAGCGTGGTGGTGAGGTCAAGATCAACCCTAAGAACATCGCTAAGATAATAGTTAATGCTTCAGGGGATGTTCTGTTCGATGGCAAGCCAATAGAGGAAGATATCCAACTTAGGGAATTGCTTGAAACACGTCTTATGGAACGCGGTTACTCGGAAGGCAAACCCAAACTTATAGTCTCCATCAAGACCGATCGCGAGACGGAATATGACCGTTATATTACGATTCTGGACTTGGTCAAGGAAGCGGGTGCTACCAAGATTTCTATCGCTGAACCGGATAAATAGAAGTTTAGAGTCCAGTCTTCAGGCTGAAATAAAGTTCAGAGTGCGCGCTTCAGCGCGTGTTAGTTATACCCCTCATTCTAAAGATTTTACGCGCTGAAGCGCGCACTCTGAACGGTTATTTTCAATAGAAATAGAACCTGACGGCAACAAGTATAAGACACGCTAAAGCGTGGACTCTAAACTTCGTAATCCAATGCACCTACAACTTCAACCGAGTTTCCGTATCACTTATTAGGAATATATATGTTCAAGAAGAAGAGCAAATTAGAACAGGGAATCCCGACGGCATCTTTGCCTGATATTATCTTTCTACTCCTGTTTTTCTTTATGGTAACCACGGTTATCAAGAAGACACAAGGTATCCCGCTGATAACCCCGGCAGCGTATCAAACTAAGAAGATAGAGTCAAAGCGTCACCTGGCATATATCTGGGCAGATGAGAAGGGAACCATTACCGTGGATGACAAGTTAGTATCAATGACGAACTTAAGCCAAATATCCAAGATCATCCGCGAACGCCTCGACGAGGACAACCGCCTGATCGTATCGCTTAAGATAGACAAGGCAGCCAAGATGGGACTGGTGACCGATATCCAGGAACAATTACGCGATGCGTATGCAGTTAGAGTTAGTTATGCTACGCGATTTAAGGGGGGTGGGGGATAGAAACCCTCATGAAATATGGTGCATAAATAAGGTAGTATCACTGGATGTTTCTAATAACTATTCAATGTTATTACCTCAGTTTTCTACATTAAGCTATAAGGAGCCTCACAATGCAAAAAAACCTCAAGTTCGACCTCAAGCACCAGTACAAACGAAATCTTGAACTTTCAGCGGCTCTCGCTTTGGTGATTGTAATCGCTCTGTTGATGGTCTTTAAAAAGTTCGACATTGCTGCTAATTTCAAAGCTGTCGAAGCGCCTGCTATCGAGATAGTGGATATTCCTCCGGTGACAAAGGTAATAAGAAAGGTGGAAGCGCCGCCTAAGCCTATTTTGCCTGTAGATGATCTGGAAGCCCCCTTAGAGTCGGATATTCTGATTGATGACACGGATGAGTTCGTTTATACGGCAATTGAAATACCACCGCCACCGGATGAGAAACCGGTTAGATTTGAATTAGTCGAAATCCAACCTCAATTAATAGGTGGTCCAAGCGCTATTGCGGAATATATCAACAAGCATAATCTTTATCCTGAGCTTGCTCGTATAACAGGTGTTACCGGAATAGTGATAATCGGGTTTATCGTTGATAAAGAAGGCAACACCAGGGATGTTTATATAATTGATGAACGACCTCCGAATTTTGGATTCGGTGAAGCAGGTGTAAAGGCTATGAAGGCTATGAAATTCAAACCGGGAATGCAGCGCGATAAACGTGTTGAAGTGTCAATGAAGCAGCCGATAAAGTTTGCACTTGAATGAATTGTTATATTGCTATATTGCTCAGCAATATAACAATACAGCAATATAGCAATATTTAATTAAAACCTTGTAATAAAACAAGATTATACCAATGCATAAAAACCCCGAATTCGACCTCAAGTTCCAGTACCGTCGTGTACTTGAAACATCAGCAATAGCATCGTTATCGTTGATAATCCTGATGATGGTAATCTTCAAGAAGTTCGAGACGGATATTACATTGCGGGCTTTGGAGGCTCCACCTATCGAGGTAGAGGACATACCTATCACTCGTACTGTAAAGAAGATCGAGGTCCCTCGCAAACCGACTATCCCCGTTGAGGATCCGGACATTGATCCTGCCGATGATATTGATATTCCCGATGTGGATTTCTTTGATCCCTCAATCGCGCCACCGCCACCACCACCAGCGATTGAAGAGGAAATAGTTCCCTTCTTCAAGGTGGAAAACCCGCCGCAGTTAGTTGGCGGTCAGCAACGAATTGCGAATTACATCATCAAACATAACCTTTTTCCCAAAATGGCAAGTGAAGCCGGTGTTTCCGGCAAGGTGTTGATTGGTTTTGTAGTTGACAAAGAGGGAAAAACAAAGAACGTTAAAATCATTCAGGAAAAACCACCCGGCCTCGGATTTGGTGAAGCTGGTGTTAAAGTGATGAAAGCTATGACGTTTACACCCGGTATGCAGCGAGATAAGCCGGTTTCTGTTCAAATGCAACAGCCAATTCGTTTTACTTATAATTAAAATTTTTTTTAATTGTTTAATTTTTTAATTGTTAAATTGTTAGATTGTTTTATCGCTATATTTTTATAATTTGTAGTAAACTGTAACAATCAAGCAATCAAACAATTAAACAATTAAAAAAAATCATTTAGATTCTGGTTAATCATAAAATGAGAAAATACCTCTTTCAGCGCGGGCTTGTTATTATTGGGCTCGCGCTTCTTTATGTTTCCACGTTACCGGCGCAGATTGATTTCGATCCTGAAGCCGATGTGGCACTCAGAACGATAGTAGAACCTGAAACGCTTTCCATTGGGATTGAGGGCAAACTCACTATTGAGATTGGACTGCCGGAAGCAGTACATATCACCAGCCAAGATATGGGATTCTTCTTCGTCCAACCGGATACAATAAACGGCGTCTTATGGGGCAATCCTGTATTTCCTCCGGGAGTCGAATATGAAGGAGATACGGTTTATCGCGGATTGATTGAAATAAACCTGCCTGTTACCATTTCCGGTGATTTCAAACCAAATGAGCAGATTGAATTAAAGGGAACCGTCGGCTATCAGATATGTTCGGAAGCCGAACCAATCTTTTGCACTCCTCCTGTAGAGAGGAACTACTCAGCGATGCTTATTGTCGGTGATAGTAGTGATGAATCTAGATTAACAATAGAGGAACGAGTCAAGCGAGCGCTCGAACGCGGTTCTTTCCTGGCGTTGATCTGGATTTTTGTTGGAGGTGTGCTGCTCAGTTTCACGCCCTGCGTTTATCCGGTTATACCGATAACCATAGCTTTCATCGGCGCTCATTCAGGTGGAAGCCGGTTAAAAGGATTATCGTTATCATTAGTATTTGTGCTTGGTCTGGCGTTGGTTTACTCCATTTTAGGCGTTATTGCCGCAGCATCCGGAGGTGTCTTCGGTTTAAGCACTCAGAATCCCTGGGTGATCGGCTTTGTAACGGTTGTCTTCCTGGTGATGGGAGCGGGGATGATGGGAGCGTTTGAGCTTTCGCTTCCGGCAGGTTTCCAATCAAAATTGGCTTCAGGCAAACGAACGGGTTACATCGGCGCTCTACTTGTAGGGGGGACGACTGGATTGGTGGCTGCGCCGTGTGTCGGACCGGTTCTGGTGGCATTACTAAGCTGGGTGTCATCATCCGGCAATCTGTTTTTAGGCTTCCTATATCTATTTGTCTTTGCCTGCGGATTAGGTCTGCTGTTTATTGTGATCGGAACTTTTGCCGGAGCGGTTACTGCACTTCCCAAAGCCGGTGGCTGGATGGAGAAGGTCAAATATGTTTTCGGGATCATTTTAATAGCGGCAGCGTTCTATTTCGGTAAGTCTCTAATTACAGATAACGTTTTTACTTTATTAGTCGGATTAGGATTACTGATGCTTGCCGGTTTCTTCGGAGCTTTCAGCAGGCTTGATTCAGGCGCTGACTTAGGCGCAAAAGTAGGTCGAGGGATAGCGTTCTTTGTTCTCATTATTGGCGGATTCTATGTGCTTTTAGGAATAGCAAGGATGGAAGGGATTAAACTGTCAGGCGGCGCAGGTTCTTCTGTAGCGGGAACGTTGAATCCTCCCAAAACCGCATCAATTAAGGGTGAATATAAGGTAAACTGGATGTGGGATGACGAGGTGAAAGCCTTTAATATGTCCAATGAAACAGGTAAAGTCGTGATGATTGACTTCTGGGCTGATTGGTGTGCAGCGTGCAAGGAGCTGGATCATCAAACATTTTCGGCTCCGGAGGTGTATAACATAATTAACAATTCATTCATACCGCTGAAAATTGACGGATCGAAAATAACGGATGATATCAAGGCAATATGGGCAAGATATAATGTCAAGGGGTTACCAACGGTATTGTTCATATCATCCGATGGCGAAGAATTGGCTCGCTTTGAAGCTTTCCGAACCGTTGAGCAGGTGATGCCGTTATTAGAGCGGTTGAAATAATAGTTCAAAGTCCAACCTTCAGACTGTCTTAAGTTCAGAGTTCGCACTTTAGAGTGTTGGGCGTCTCCAACCTAAAGGTTGAACTCTGAACTCCGGACTCTGAACTCTTCAAACAATCCAATTAAACAAAACAAACGGAGGCAAAATGCCATCAATGATTAAAATCGGTGATACAGAATTCGATAATGAAGTAATCGATTCCGACCGTCTGACTCTGGTTGACTTCGGAGCGGAGTGGTGCGGACCATGCAAGAAACTGCATCCTGTAATGGAGAATATTGCTACCGAATACGGCGATAAAATTAAGGTTTGCGAGGTTGACATAGGAGTATCCCCGCAAACAGGGTTGAGATTCGGAATAACCAGCGTACCTCAATTGTTATTCTTCCGCGACGGTATCGTAAAGGAATCCGTAATCGGACTGTTGCCCAAAAGTAAAATCGAAGAAAAAATAGATCAATATTTATCCGAATAAGGAGTTAAAGAAAATGAAACTTAAAAACGTTATTGTAATTGCATTAGTTTTATCGTTTAGCATACCCTTTTACCTTGGTTGCAGCGAAAAAGCGAAAACAGATACACCGGCGAAAATATCGAAAGCAGTTGCGTCTGAGGCAAAAGCTTCCTACCAAAAAGCGGCTGATTTTCTGCTTCGCGAACTGGAAGGAAAAATGATCAAACTTTCCGATTACAAAGGTAAGGTCATAATCCTGGATTTCTGGGCTACCTGGTGTCCACCTTGTGTACAGGAGATCCCGCACTTCAACGAGCTTGCGAAGGAATATGCTGAAAAAGGGCTGATCGTATTAGGAGTATCAGTTGACCGGGGTGGAGTGGATGTTGTAAAGAAATTCATAAAGGACAAGATACCGATCAATTATCCGATTGTAATAGCTGATAAGGAAACCCACAGTAAATATCAGTCATATTTACCAAAAGATGAACAGGGCGGTATTCCGTTTACATTTATAATCGATCGTAAGGGAAATGTTCGCGATCATTACGTGGGTTACCGTCCAAAGGAAGTCTTTGTTGAGGCGATAACACCTTTATTATAGTTATTCTATCCGCTTCAAATCTGCTTCATCCGTTTAATCTGCTGTGAATCTTGTCCATTTCCAACTCTATTCACAGCAGATTAAGCAGATTGGAGTGGGGAGTTCAGAGTTCATCCCGATACTTCGGGATGTTTTCGAGTTCAGAGTTCAACCTTTAGGTTGTTTTGCGCTAAAGTTCACTCCATTAGTTCAGGAAGAGAAAACAACCTGAAGGTTGAACTCTGAACAATATGCTTAATCCGTTTAATCTGTTGTGAATTTCTTTAAGCTGTGGCTCCAATTCGTTATTTTCCTTACATCACTTTACGTATTGCAAACCCAAACAAAATTCCTTATATTGTAAGCAACCTGTTTTCAATGTCGTGATGCTGTAATTATGACATTTTTTTACAATCACAACGATACTATGCACCTTCAGGCTAAACATACATTTCACTTTCTTATTCCTGCATTAATAATAATCTTCATATTAATACCGGTTAATTCCCGATTGTCGAAATCACAATATCACAACATCACAACATTACAACATCGCGAAATCACAACATCGCAACATCACGACCTAAACGAATGCACTACCGGCGTTGCTTCGGGCGCCGCTACCCCCGACGGTCGTCCATTGCTGTGGAAGAACCGCGATTGTTTCAGTGAAAATCAGGAATACCACTATGTTGATAACGGTAACATTCCTTTTATAGGCTTGACTTACGCCGGCAACATTGTACGTTATTATGCAGGCGTCAATGCAGCGGGATTTGCTATTGAAAACTCTATAGCCCACAACCTGACGCCGTATTGGGGCGGTGATGAAGGGCTGATGATGAAGCTGGCGCTTGAGATTTGCCGAACGGTTGATGATTTCCAAGAACTACTCGATACTCTCTTTCAAGCAAATAATGATTACAACTCAAATTTCGGTGTTATCGACGCCTTCGGAGGCGCTGCTATATTTGAAGCGAGCAGCCGCCGTTGCACTCGATATGACGCAGATGAAACCGAAGACGGCTTCCTCATCCGGTCGAACTTCGCCGTAAGTGGCAACCAGAATCAAATTGATGATGAGACCGGGTTGCATCGTTTCGAACAGGCTAATAATCATTGGAAAAACGCTGTTGATAATGGCAGGCTAACGCCACAATTTATCTATCAACAAGTTATCCGTGATTTAAGTCAGCCTGATCTTGTGCCGGTATCGATACCGTTCGACGGTTATTACGATGATTTTTCCTACGGCTGCCTGCCTAATGACCTGTCTATCTGCCGGTCGAGTACTCGCTCGGTGTTTTTGGTTAAGGGAGTAGAGGACGGTGAACGTCCAGACGATACCGTTATCTGGGCGATGGTTGGTTCTCCACTTGCCGGTATCGCCACGCCGTTATGGGTTCGGGCGGGTTCTGTGCCGGAGGAATACGACGGACATTTGCATAGCTCAATTTGCGACCGTGCTGCAGAAATCAAGGATTGGATTTACGTAAGCTGCAACTGGGTGGACGTAGTAGACACCTGGCGGTTGTTCAAATGGGACAGAACCGGTTATTGGAATTTCAGTCTGCTGCTTGAGGATTATGTTTTCGACAAGACCGAACAATTCCTGTCTTCACCCAATTTCAGCTATGATCAAATGGCTGAGTTTCAGAACGAAGTCGCTCAGCAGGTTGTTGATTCGCTTCAAGCCTGGCACCCGACTTATGAAACGGTTGAGACGTTGGAAGTGATCTATGAGGATAACAATATCGTTCTGATCTGGGATGAAGAAGATAACGGTCAACACAGACAGGTAGCGCCCAGAGGGTATACTGTTTACCGAAGTGATTATCCATTTCGTGAAAGTGACCGAGGACAGCGGTTGTCGTTTGTTGAGGATAATCGCTTTGTTGATATGGATGCGCTGAAAGGAGGGGCGTTTTATCGGGTAGAAGCGATGTATTAAGATTCCACCACAGAGTACGCAGAGGGCACAGAGGTGCAATAAAGCTTGACAATTTGAGAATCATATTGTAATTTAATGATATGATTGATCCGTTACTGATTTTTTAATTGATACGTATAGGATTTGATTGCCAGTATTTATGATGTATATTACAACTTACAATAGAGTATTTAGAGTCTATTTCATAAAAGTTAAATTAACCAAATACAAATGGATATTATTGAAGAAAGAAAAACGAACTGCCATAGCAAGATCGTTGAAATAAAAGAACAAATAAGTGTTTTCGAAACAATTTCAAACCTATCATCCCTCAGCATCTATGTAACTGGTTCGTATGGTCGCCTTGAAGCGTCAGAGCATTCTGATTTGGATGTTTTCTTCATCCATGAAGGCTCAGAGAAGAATGATCGAGTGTCAAACATCGAAAAGACACTATTAGATGCTGAGTTAATTAAAATGTGCAGAGAGATGGAGTTTCCAGAGTTATCAGGTGATGCGAGGTATCTAAATATACATTATTTAGATGATTTACTTGACAATCTTGGTAGTCCTGCCGATGATTATAAAAACTACTTTACCGCTCGTATGCTATTAATATTAGAGAGTATATGTATTCATAACAAAGACACGTATATAGAAATTGTCAAGAAGATTATGGAATCATATTACAGGGATTACCATGATCATGAAACAGATTTTATACCAGTTTTTCTTGTTAATGATATAATAAGGTTTTGGAAAACATTATGTTTGAATTATGAACACAAGCGCAATAGAGAGCAAAAGGATGAAAATGAAAAGAATAAAGCACATCTAAAAAATCTCAAACTCAAGTTTAGCCGATTAATGACTTGCTTCTCAATGGTATTATTATTGTCAAAGAATCAAGAAGTAATAGAACCCAGTGATTTAATGACTTATATCGAAATGTCACCTCTGGAGAGATTACAAATAATTTCTAATACTATATCACGAAAGGAGTTATATTTGGAGATAATTGGCGAGTATGAATGGTTTTTAAAAAAGACAGGATATGAGAAAAACGAAGTGTTAAAGTGGATAAGTATTAGAAATAATAGGGATGAAGCATTTGAACATGCAAGGGATTTTGGAATTCACTTTTACAAGCTCTTACAAGAAGTTTGTAAGGAGAACAACTCAATGCGCTATTTAACCATTTAATTGACAATGCGTTTATTCTACGTTATCTATCCGGAAGATAAGAGGCTGCAGGTTTACTTAGATGCTCTACGCCTCATTATTAATCCTACAGAAAAAAGACTAACTCACGTAACCGTTAGAGGTCCAATAAAAAAGCACTACTCAAAAATAGAGTTACAACATTGGAATGCTATTATTGATGAAACAAGTATTTCAGTTAATGGTGTTGGCTTTTTCTTTAATCAAAACCAAAACACCGTGTTTCTAAAATGTGAATCCTCTGCATTAAAGGAAATATGGAAAAAAAGTGAATACGGTTATAATCCTCATATTACATTGTATGATGGCAACTTAAGAGATCAGGCAGTCAGATTGTTAGAAATTCTGAACAAATATAATTACAACTTTACATTTCCTATAAGCAGTTTATCACCACTAATATCTATTAGAGGTCAACAGGATTTTGATATTAAATTCAGTATAAACGAAGATTTAAAAATAGTATCAGATGTAATACAAGAAACAATTGATTTTTCACAGTTGGATCGAGTCCCTGAAACAAAGAGATTGTTGTATATTAATCGTCTCTGCCGACATATTTCTTTATTTAATACTTTTTCCGAACAAAGGACCATAAAAACAAGAGCTTCTCAAATATCCATAGCTATTCCTTAGAAACAATAATAACAAAATTCTATTTTGTTATTAAAACTACACAGTGCCTACAGTTAGAATACCTAAAAGAACAGTAAGTAGGGGCTACTGAAAGTCTCCATTTTGTCATTCCACTACTGGTGTATGAAAATTCAACTTGCTGCCAAGGCACCGTCCCTAACAGCAATACTTTTGGTTCCGCTGTCATCCCGAAGCTTCGGGATGACAGCGGGGGATTCGGTTTTTCAAGGAACTATTATGCACAAAACTTTCCTTATAACTACTATCATATTTACAATTCTACTCTCCTTCCCATCGGGTCTGGATTTATCTACTTTCGATAATCCGTTGTGGCTCTATGCGTCAGAAATCCAATTCTATGAAGATAACAGCGAGTGCACAACCGGTGTGGCTTCAGGCGCTGTCACACAGGATGGACGACCTTTGCTATGGAAGAACCGCGATGTCGGCAATGCTAATCAGGAATGTCATTACGTTGACGATGGACGTTTACCCTTCATCAGCATAGCTTATGCTGGTGTGACTGTCAGGTACTTTGCTGGTGTTAATACAGCAGGTTTCGGGCTCGAGAACTCAGATGCACACAATAACGGCGGGCATTTCTGCGATCTCGACGGATATTTGATGGCGGCAGCGCTGGCGACGTGCCGAACTGTTGACGATTTCGAGGCTTTTCTCGATTCTACTAACGAAACCAACCGAATCTATGCCTGGAACTTCGGCGTGATTGACGCCTTTGGCGGTGCGGCTATGTTCGAAGCTGGACCCACAAGTTACGTACGCTTTGATGCTGACGAAACAGAAGATGGTTTTATCATCCGCTCAAATTTTGCCTTTACAGGTAACCAGATAGAAATAAATCATGAGCGCGGGCTTCATAGGTATGATAGAGCTTATCAACTCTGGAAACATGCCATTGACAATGATGAATTAAATCCACTATTTATCTTTCAACAAGTTGCCCGCGACTTAAGCCTGCCTGATGTTGATCCGCATCCCCTGCCGTTTGATGGCTACTATGGAGAATATCCTTATGGCTGTCTTCCAAATTATTGGGCTATCTGCCGTTCAACTTCCCGATCTGTAATGGTTTTGAAAGGCGTTGCTGATGGTGAAAATCCTGATGATTCCATCCTTTGGGCAATGCTCGGCTCACCTGTTGCAGGGATTGCTACGCCGCTATGGGTGCGCGCAGGTTCGGTTCCCTATGAATATGACGGTGAAATAACAAGCCCGATATGCGACAGGGTTGCACATATCAGTAACTCCGTAAATGTAGAATGTATAATAGAAGATAGACTCCGAAGTGCAGTTGATACCTGGCAGTTGACAAATCCCGAATGTACAGGAATCCAGGACTTCACACTTCCGATAGAGGAATATATCTTCAACAAAACCGAGCGTTTTCTCGCATCTCCACAATTCACCTACGAGCGGTTGGAAGCCTTCCAGAACGAAGCCACACAGGATATTTTGGATTCACTTCTAACTTGGCGTCCTACATATAGTGTAACCGAGCGTTTCGAAGCGATTTACGAAGACAATAACGTCATCCTGATCTGGGACGAAGCCGACAACGAGCGATTCAGGCAGGGAGCGCCCAGAGGATATACTATCTACAGAAGCAATTGTCCATTCAGGGAAGGTGATCGGGGGCAGCAACTAGCGTTTGTTGAGGATAATAGGTATGTTGATCGGGATGCGGCGTCAGGAAGGGCGTTTTATCGGGTGGAAGTAGCGTTTTGAAATATCACTGTAGATTTCACTAAGTAACAACAAAACTTGACAAATTGAAAACCTAATTGAACGTTAATACAAGTGAGGAATGGGACGTTCAGAGTCCAGCCTCAGACTGTTTTCCCACGTTAAAGCATGAGATCATTATTGAGCATCCAGGATTTGCTACAGCTTGTGGGTTTCGACTTTCATTTGGTGTTGATCAAGCGATGCTAACGCGGGGTTTGGAAGCAATAAGAAAACTCTTAATTCTAACTAACCGGTAATTCTGAAATAATTAGCTTGACATCACTGAGGTAGTGATGACAGGACATAGTTAACAAATTACACTTTAGTCTGATGAACCCTACATTCGACGAAAGCGGATAAATTGTTTTATAACATCCAAATCAGGAGGATTTTGAAATGCAGAGATTCAAACATTATTCAGTTAACCATTTTTTGAGTATTGCATTTGCATTAATGCTAATTTGTTCACTCAATCTCTCAGCGCTCTAATACGAGTTATCTGATGACGGACTTGATGCCGTTGAATGGGAGGGTGGCAGAACCGAATATGAGTTCGCCGATATCAACAACGATGGGCACGTCGATATACTCTCCATAGGCGATCACGGATCACCCAGGATCAATACCAATCAACATGGAGTGATGGTTTTCTTCGGAGATGGCACTGGAAGTTGGAATGTGGCAATGAGTGGTGAATTCGGTTATGGTGGGATTGCGGTCGGTGACGTGAATAACGATGGCGATTGGGACGTGGGTTACGCAGATCACCATCCCGGCGAAGATGATTTCGGCAATCAGATGATCGAGGTTGCGCTCGGCGATGGTTCCGGTGAAAACTGGGAACCTTGGGATAACGGATTGGCTGTTCCAAGAGGAAACGACGACTGGTATGGCATGTTCGGGACGGATTTTGGTGATTTTGATAATGACGGTTTTCTCGATGTCGGTTCTAATTCATTTGGTTCAGGAACCGGTCTTCACGTCTATGGGAATTCCGGTAACGGTGAATGGGAGGATGTCTTATATCATTTCTGGCGTAATAATTCCTGCATGGACTTCGTGTTTGGTGATATAAACAATGATGGCAACCTCGATTTTGCCTGCGCTCTTGAAGATAGGGAGGTTCATTGGGGCAATGGTGAGGGAGAATTCGAATTCGAGCTATATAATCTGCCTGATCCACCTGAATTTGAATTTTACTATAGCGTTGATCTCGCAGATGTTGATGGTGATGGTGCTGATGACATCGCACTGGTACATGGTGAAACTGAGTTATGCGTATTCAGCTTCGATCCTGAACGAGAGAGATGGGACAATATTTCTGATGGTCTTCCCAGAGATGCAGGAGTCTTCCATTTAGACTTATGTGATATGGACGTTGACGGCAATCCCGATATTGTATTTTCAGATTCAGATGGTTTAGAGGTCTGGCTGCAGGACCCGGATGGAGATCCTCGATGGAGTCAGGAATGGACGATGGAATTTGAGGATTACTCAGGGATTCAAGCGATTAGAGCGGGTGGTGATGTTGATCACAATGGTTTTCCGGATATCGTTCTCCTCGTGTGTATCCGAACCGGATTTATGCAAACTCAAAACTTCATGCATGTTTTTAAGGAAACAAGCGAAGCAGAAGAACTAGTGGTCAGATCTGTAGAACCTGGTGGTGGGGAGGTTTTTGTCGCAGGATCGGTAAGATTTTTAGATTGGCTGGCTGCGATCCCTGAGGATTTCGATCCTGACGATGCTGAAATCAATCTCTACTTCAGCTCAGAAGGTGAAGACGGCGACTGGGAGGAGATCGTTGAAGGTTTTCCCAACGGCGGACGTTACCAATGGCAAGTGACAAATGTAAATTCAGAAGACTGCTTCATTAAGTATGAATTGACAATTGATGATGAAACGGTCGAAACTGTTACTCCCGATGCATTTACAATTATCGGAGCCGTAGATGCTCCTCGATTGGTGGTTTCAGACCACCGACTTGAGTTTTCTGCATTTGAGAATGAAACCGATGAGCAGGTTCTCACTATTTCAAATGTGGGTACTCAGGATCTCGAAGTTGAACCTTTTGAATTAACCGTTGGGGAATTGTTTTCGTTGGAGGGTGACGATGACGGCTTCTGCCTCGAACCAGATGAAGAACTAAATATTACATTCACATTCGCTCCTGAAGAGGAAGGTGAATGGAGGGATACACTCAGAATCGAGTCGAATGGCGGGAATATTAATGTGATTCTTAACGGTACCGGATTAGGTTTAGTACCGATTCTGGAAATATCTCCCGATTGCCTTGATTTCGATCCAATTAAAGTCAATGAAAGCGGTCATCTTCCACTGTTGATAAGAAATACGGGACGATCTGTTTTGAATGTAGAATCTTTGGAATTCAGATTCGGGGAGGTTTTCTCACTTGAGGATGAAAATGAAGCATTCCAAGTTGAACAAGGAAATGAAGTTGATATCTACATAGTATTTCATCCTGAAGAATTTGGTGAATGGACTGACAAGATAAGTATTTCATCCGATGGCGGCAGTGCGGAGATTGAACTGAGTGGAAGGACGCTGATACCTTTAATCGGCGTCTACCCCGATATACTCGATTTCGGTCAGGAGTCACCCTGTCAGAGGCGGGATCGACGAGTTACGATCACCAATGAGGGAGGTGATGATCTTATTGTGAACAATGTTACTCTATCTATTGATGGCGATGCCTTCAGCATAGAAGAATTCAATGAATTAAGCATTATGCCGGACAGCAGCGAAGGAGTTTTCGTAACATTTGCTCCGGATGATCTCGGTTGGTATGAGGGGATGCTTACTATAGAATCTAATGACCTGGAACGCGATGAGTTAGAGATTCCAATATGTGGACTCTGCGTCGAGTTAGCTATTCGCGAAGTCGGGTGTTACATTACACCCGGGAATGCCCGAAGCCTGACCATCGTCGGTGATGTCGCCTATGTAGTGTCTGACCGAAAACCTCCGTTTTTCTGGATATTAACCCTCTTTTGTCATTCCCGCGAAGGCGGGAATCCAGGAGAAACAATAAGTTGTCTGGATTCCCGCCTTCGCGGGAATGACAAAAAAG
>JAVCDD010000181.1 GCA_030765125.1 Candidatus Hatepunaea meridiana | reverse complement strand
GGCGATACATTAAGCGCAATATGTAAGGAGTTTGGACTTAAAAAAGACAGTTCAGCGGGAAGTATCGTTGACAGAGTTAAAAAGCAGATATTAAAAGATAAGCAATTAAGAACCAAGGTGGGGGAAACAAAGAAAACAATAAACAAGAGCTAATAGGAGACTTGACCCCTATTGATAGATAATGATTGGTTTGTATTCCTATCCCAGCAGCTAGATGTGAATTGGAATAGCATTAAACTTCTGAATAAAACAATGAAAAGAAGGACGATTTTAGATAACATCATAGAGGGCGCGTTTATAAGTGAATGCTGAAATGTGTTTCGTGGAAATAGCTTTTACTAACATTTCCTTAGCTCAGTTTTTTACGATATCAAGAGGATAATACAGGCTCTCCACGAAAATATTTTTATTTTTATTACCAAATAAATGTTTGAGTTGCGAACTTTTACGCCAATTGTGTTTAGTAGAGAAAAATGAAAGCTTCAGAATTTCCTTAATATATTAATTTAATTGTGATTTACTGTTTAATTTTCATCCTTTATCAAAAAGTATCGTAATAATCTCATACTTTAATGAGTCGAAATAATGCCAGATTATATATTAAAAAATGAAGAAAGACTTGTGAAGAGAGTCGAGGCTCTTGAATTTGAAATAGGGAATGAAGGTGTTAAAAACATAATCGGAAAGCTAGAAGGGATCTTTTTATGTATTCCAAATGCTTTAGTATCATTAATCAATACCAAGTTTGACTTAATTGCTATGAGCACTGCCCAAATTCTTACATTCTCCCCCGATAATTCAATTCCGAGGGCATCTAAATGCTACCGATTTTATAGTAAGTTAAATGAGCGTTGTCCCGGTTGTACAGGTAACGAAAGCATGATGAAAGGCCGAACTAGCTTCTGGCCTGGTGCTGTAACAACTGATATTCAGGACCCTAACGTTAAAAGGGAGCCGAATCTCATCATTTTCGATAGTATGTCAATACCCTGTGGGAAAAAAGTGGGAGATGGTTTCTCGCATTGCATCAAGCTCGTTTTTAATGTTTCAGACCGTGAAAAAGAAAGAATGGAAGAGCACGCTAATTTGCATAAATATACGCGCATTATGTTCGACCGCTTGCAAGAAGGTATGCCTACGCATAATTTGCAATGTCTTCTCCTTTTCGGATGCTTATATGCTCCTGGAGAAAGAAATTTCAGAGCCCACCTTTATATCCTACCAGAAAAATATTCATTGGATTGTTATTGTAAACGCTCTCTTCGCATAGAAAAATCGAATGAAACAAATGAGCTTTGGAAAGAAATTTTAGATACAAAAAAGGCATTTCAAATATCATCAACTATAAGACGCATGGCGATACATCCCGTTGATGAAGCAAGAACAATAAACGATATAGGATTGTCAAGCAAAGACTTAAAAATACTTGAGCATGGAAAGGTATGTAGCTTTGGTCAGCACCGAAAAGCAGCAGGTTTAGTCAAGGGAATCCCAGAAAGCGAACTTCCTAGTTTTCTATTAGTGATCGATAAAGAGGTATACAATCAGAATGATTATATTGATTTTAATGAAATAACCGCTTTTAGCAACTACTTAACTTTTTGTCAACATGCTCTACTAAACCGCAGGTGGTTTATTGAGAGAACTGAAATGGCAAAGAGTTTCAGCCGCCTTTCTGATTTATCTAAAACTCCTTTACGTGACGCTTATGTTGCATCATTGATCATTAGTGCCACACACAATGCAGCACATCGATGGAAATCTACTTTTGAAATCATAACTGACATACTAATCGATAAAATACCTAAGAGTACCCAGGACACAGACGAAATGCGATCTATAATTGACAATTATAAAGCGTCAAAAGAAGCAATTAAGAATTACTTCACTCGTATGGATAAATGGCGTAGCATGAATACTATTCTACTAAGTCCTATCGAATGTGCAGAAACTATTAATTTAGTAAAAAAAAGATACTTAGCTCGTTTTAAGCAAATTAATCTCAGCTTTGATTGTGAGCAAAAAGGCATAGATAAAAAGCTACGTGTTGTAGCTGATCAAGTATACTTCGAAGAAGTAATTGAAAATCTAATTCAAAATGCTTATGATGCTCTTTCTATGGCCTCAACTATCAATCCGCGTATTCAAGTCACTGTAAAAAAAGATTTAAATAACATGATAAAAATTGTGATCCAGGATAATGGGCCAGGATTTGAAAAAGCAGACAAAGAAATTATTTGGGTACCAGAATACACAACAAAGGCTACCGGCACTGGACAAGGTCTTCCTTTTGTGAAGTATTCTGTAGAAATAGCCTTCAGAGGGAAGGTAGAATGTTATTCAATACCAGGCAAAAGAACTGGATTTATTCTATATTTGAATGCTGATGAGGAGAAATAGTATGGATAATTTATCACAATGTTGCGAAAAAAAGATTCTTATCTGTGACGATGAGCCTGAATCACCTGCTGTAATAAAAGTTATAGACAATCTGAGGAACAGCGGATGTTTAGTGGACATAGCTGAGGATTTATTTGTAGCTCACCAATCTTTAGATAAAATGATTAAAGAAAATATTATTTATGACTTTATCGTTTTAGATCTTAAAGGAAAAGATCATAATGATCCTTATGAATTCGAGCACGTATTTGATTATATTCCAAGAATTGAAAATCCACCTAAAGTGCTTGCAATGTCTGCCTATCTTGGTGATTTAACAAAGCCTCAGATGAAAAATTTGAATAAAGAATGTGAAAAGATTTACTCGAAGAATCAAACTGACGAGGTAATTAGTTATATCGTTAATACGAAAGATAATGATAAATCAGCCCAAAAAAAAAATAAATCTAAAGTTAAGGAAAATTTAAAACAGGGAGGTGTAGTGTCTAATTCAATAAATAAAGAAAAACCGAGAAATCAAATTGATTTTAAGATCCCTTTAACAAATGAAGAACATGTAACATTGCTAATACCACGACCAGTTTCTTGGATTATTACCGTATTTGCGCTTTTGCTTTTGTTCGCATCAATCACTAATGCTTATAAGCTGGGTCGACTAACTAAAGAAATAGAAAGTGATCGTATTCACCGCACACAAATACTAACGCAAATGACACAATCAATCGAAAGTGATCGAAAACTACGATCAGTTGAGGTGTCCAAATTATTACAGGCTTTAGACAGTGACCGGAATGAGCGAACATTAGTGCTTTCAAGTATGCGGGACTTATTGGATGCGGCTCATCAAATTAGTGTGGATATCAAGCAGAGAAACTTAAAACTCCTAGACGAGATAAAACTAATGCGCCAAGACTTAAAGCGTTTATTAGGGGAAAGTAAATAGGGGGCAAAGCGGGCCATCCTATATTGCCCCTGTCAAGAAAAAAGTAGATAGCGATACATTGTGTATATTCCCCACCAATCCAGATAGCGATTCCACAGGAAAACGGATAAGGATTCCACGGCAAACCGGATAAAGATTCCATTCCAAATCGGATAAGAATTCCACGGCAATCCGGCCAAATAATACCAAAGAAACGACGCAGAATAAACGTGTTAATCTGTGCCTCATTTTAACATGGGGAATCGGGGTCACATCTTCAATAGTGATTAATAGTGACATTTCTATCATTTCCTGCTATTCACCTCGATTATGGCACGCGCATGGCGAATAGAATAAAAAGAAGGAATGTGGTCAAGCCTACGCTTAGCTCTTGTTTGATCTGCAAGCCATGCCTGAGG
>JAVCDD010000022.1 GCA_030765125.1 Candidatus Hatepunaea meridiana | reverse complement strand
GTATTTTAGCGATCCTTTAATAACAAGTACTTACGCTACTATATTGCCACTTGACAAATCGCAACCTTCAAAACTCGAGGAGGGGTACAGGCTCTTGGACAGTGGTTTAGATCTTATTACTAAAGAATTTTATATCAAGAGAGCTGCATAGCAAAACGAGAATTTTTCTCTCGTTTTCAGAGGGTAATAACATAATGTTAGTAGTGCTATAACTAAGTAAATTGTTTGAACAAAACATTCAAGCCCATCCCGAACAATCGGGGTGGTTTTTTTTTAAGTGAAGCTGCCCGGATTCAACGAAAATGATGTAAAAACCTCTTGCTAGTAACTTTTTTTTTCAATATATTAATTTATCGAACAATCTAACCGGTTTTTTCCACTTTTTAACTTAAGATTTGTAATTCGTTTTCTTTGGCAAGGGTGATAATGAAAAGTAAGAAATTAGATAAGCAGAAATCAAACCTTATTCCCATTAAAACATTCCTATGGGGAATCTCTTTTTTATTAATAATAGCGCTGCCGTTTTCTTTAATGGGGCAGACTGAGGTTGAAGGGGAGGTGTCGGGTGAATGGACGGCGGAGGACAGCCCTTACATTGTCATCGATTCAACCTGGGTACCGGAAGATGAAGAGCTGCTGATAGAACCGGGCGTCGAAATCAGGTTTAATGCCGGTATTGGTCTGGAGATTTTCGGATCAATTGAAGCTGAAGGCACTGAAGAGGATACAATATTCTTCAGGTCGGTTGAGGAAGATGAACTCTGGCGGGGATTATGCTTCTATGGTTCGGATGTCGAAAATAACTTCGAATACTGCAGTGTAAGAGACGTTGAAATAGCCTTTGGCTTTGAAGTTGCCAGCACACTTACAGTAGATCATTGCATTATAATTGCACATGAACGTTGCTTTGAGAATCTTTATGGACTTGGTATCAGGAGTTTCTCGGTTTTTGTTGATAACAGCAGATTACTGGCAATTGGCGGAAGAAACGCTGTCGTTTCAATCGAAAGTTACAGATTTATAAGTTCGAACAGCGAATTTATCCGTTTGGAGGATGATGAAGGCAATTTTCCGTGCTGTATCTATAATGATGGTTATCTCGAACTCGATGGCTGTTATGTTGAAGGAGAGGTTTCTGTTGGTGGAATTACAACTATGCGGGTGACAGACTGCGAATTCTATCCCAGCGACGATCAATCCAGATTTTATCTGTCAAATTACGGATTCATAAGAAACAGCGATGTATACTGTAATTTTTACTCCGGTTATTCCTACGATTTTTTAATAGAAGACTGCTATATCTCAGGTGATATGATATCTCTTGACGAATTTGGTGGTCGGATTGTGGGCACTACAATGGAAGGAGATCGGTTAAACAGTACCAGTTCCCATGAAATGAGTATTATTGATTGTAATCTGGAGTTTGAGCGGATTAGTTTCGTTGCTGACTTCAATCTATCATTCATAAACTGCAGGATAAATTCACGCTTCCAATTCAGAGGTAGTTATAATAATGCTGATGGCAGGATAGGTGATTTGACAATTGAGAATTGTATAATGATTAGTGAGTTTAATATTCTTAGCTTGCGCGAGGCAAACCTGATTAATAATACCATCATTATGCCGGAAACCCGTCACCAAAATTTCCTATCCTTGTTTGAATTTTGGGGTGTAGATCGTTATTCCGATATTACCATTCAAAATAATATTATTTTTGCACGGGAACATGAGGAAGCGACCTCTCTGTTAGATTTAAGGGACTGGAGTGGAAATGAAAATTATCCCGACGTCAGATATAATTGTATTTACGATTTCGACTACGTTCTTTCAGCCTTGGACCGTAGACAAGATACACCTTTTGTCTTGGATTCGGTAGCTAACATTTTTACAAATCCTTTATTTGTTTCGTTAGATTCACTTGATTTGCACTTGCAGGAGGAATCCCCCTGCATCGATGCAGGTAATCCCGACAGTCCCCGCGATCCGGATGGTACGCGTGCTGACATGGGAGCTTACTATTTCCATCAAGGTAACTATATTAGACCGTTTGACAATATCTCTGCAAACGAATTGCGGATACTCAGCCTCTATCCTAACCCGTTTAACAGCATGACCAACATCAGCTTCAATCTTCAGGATGACAGCCATATCAAGCTGACAATCCACGACCTGCAGGGACGCGAAGTTTCTTTGCTTTACGAAGGTCAGGAATCTGCCGGTGTTCATTCATTATCCTGGGATGCGACGGGATTGGCTGCGGGTGTGTATATCTGCCGGTTGCAATCGGATAGTAAGGCTGCGACGATTAAGTTGGTAATGGTGCGGTAATAGGTAATTGCGGGTTTATCAAACAGGTAGTGACCTGGAGGTCATTCTCTGTTTGATAAACCGATTAGTGAAGCAACCCACAACTTTAATTCGGTTGTCAGGTTGCGGATGATTTCAAGGGTTTCGCGGAATCCGGAATCATTTATTCAGTTCATTTATAATTTATAATCTTTTTTTACTTTCCTCTTGACAAAGCGAAAAACAGTGTTTATATTATTATGTCGTACACGAAAATTATTTTCAAATCACTTGAAATTGATTTAAGTGACGAGACGTTCTTTGACAGATAAGCGCGATGGATATAAAAAAATCGATGCCCCTTTTAACAACAATAAATTCTATATACATACAACGGAGAGTTTGATCCTGGCTCAGGACGAACGCTAGCGGCGCGCTTAACACATGCAAGTCGAACGCCAACGGTTGATTTCGGTCGACCTAGTAGCGTGGCGAACGGGTGAGTAACGCGTAGGTAACTTGCCCTTGAGTGGGGAATAAGCTCGGGAAACCGGGTATAATACCGCATATGTTCCTGAAATCGCATGATTTTAGGATTAAAGCCTTCGGGCGCTCAAGGATAGGCCTGCGTCCTATTAGCTTGTTGGTGAGGTAACGGCTCACCAAGGCTACGATGGGTAGCTGGTCTGAGAGGACGATCAGCCACACTGGGACTGAGATACGGCCCAGACTCCTACGGGAGGCAGCAGTGAGGAATATTGCGCAATGGACGAAAGTCTGACGCAGTGACGCCGCGTGTGCGATGAAGCCCTTCGGGGTGTAAAGCACTGTCCAGAGGGACGAATGCTCATTTCGATGAGAGAGACG
>JAVCDD010000311.1 GCA_030765125.1 Candidatus Hatepunaea meridiana | reverse complement strand
CTTCTTTTGTCATTCCCGCGAAGGCGGGAATCCAGATAACCTATTGTTTCTCCTGGATTCCCGCCTTCGCGGGAATGACAAAAGAGGGTTAATATTCAGAAAAATGAGGGTTTTCGTTCAGACACTATATAGGAAAGTAAAACAGAAATACTCGGATTTTATAAAAGAGCTAAGAGAAGCAAACGCATTTCCATATCTTGCATTGGTAGTTGTTATTGACGGTAACTGTAAGGGTGTTAAAAAACGGATAAGGGATTTTAGTAGTTTCCTGAACGAACAGGATTTATTTACAGATCAAGTTATATATGCAGTACCTGATCCTCATATTGAAAAGTGGTATATGATGGATCAGAAGGCTCTGAAGCTTGGGATTGGTTTGCGAGTCGCTCCTCAATTGCCACCTCATAAGTGTAAGAAAAACTACTATAAAGACAAATTGTATGATGCCATCCAATTGGATTTGAATTCTGAACCTGAATCCAGTGGCAGCGAGTATGCAGAAGACATCGTAAACAACATAAACAACATCTATCGTTTCGCACAATTGGACGAAGGATGTAAGAGATTCATTGACGATCTTAGGGCTTTAGTTAAACAGGTAAAAACAGAGTGAAAAACTCTTTAGAACACCGCGAGATAATGCTCCCCGCATCCGCCCCGATGACGCTGGCGATGGGTCCTTCGCACCCGGCGATGCACGGCATTATCCGTTTAAATTTACAACTCGACGGCGAGCGGATAGTCGATTCTACTATTGACATTGGCTTCCTGCACCGCGGTTTTGAGAAAATGGTCGAACGGCATACGTGGAATCAGGCGATTATCTATACCGACCGCCTGAACTATGTCTCTGCAATAATCAACAACACCGGCTACTGCCTGGCTGTTGAGAAGCTGCTCGGCATTGAAACGCCGCCGCGCTGTCAGACACTGCGCGTTATAATGAGCGAGCTTTCGCGGGTGATGGATCACCTGACCTGCCTCGGCGCTCAAGTGATGGAAACCGGCGCTATGACCGCTTTCCTCTATGCAATGCAAGCTCGTGAATGGATATACGAACTGGTTGAGATGTGCTGCGGAGCGCGCGTCACCACCAACTGGACGCGGATCGGCGGGCTTAGCGCAGACGTTCCGCCGGAGTTTGTGGATGCCGTTAAGGAACGAATCCCCAAGCTGCGCCGGATGAACGATGAGTTCAGCAAACTGCTGACCAAGAACCGCATCTTCATTGATAGAACCAAAGGCGTCGGCGTTATGTCGAAAGAGGACGCCGTCAGTTGGGGATTCACCGGACCGATACTCCGAGCTTCCGGCGTGCCGTTTGACGTGCGCCGCGATACGCCTTATCTGAACTACGACGAATTCGACTTCGAGATACCGGTCGGTTCAAACGGAGACGTTTACGACCGCTATAATGTCCGTCTGTTTGAGATGGAGCAATCCTTGAGAATAACCGAGCAGGCGCTCGAAAAGCTGCCCGATGGTCCTGTAAACATAGCGGATAAGACGATCTCATTACCCGATAAACTTGACGTTTACGGCAACATCGAAGGATTGATAAACCAGTTCAAGCTGATTATGGACGACCACGGCATCAAGGTTCCACCAGGCGAAACATATCTACCCGTCGAAGCCGCCAACGGCGAACTCGGCTTTTACATAGTATCCACCGGCGAGGACGTCCCTTACAAATGCCGCTGCCGCCCGCCTTGCCTGCCGATTACTATGGCTATGCCGACGATGATAAAGGGAGAAATGATAGCGGATATTATTCCTATTTTTGGGTCGGTTAATATGATTGGGGGGGAATTGGATAGGTGAGGAGGTTAAAATGAAACAATGTCCTTGCTGTGAATCATCATTTCATGACACAAGTAAAATATGTGATATTTGTGGATATGATTTTGAGAAACAAGTGATTGCAGAATATAATTATAAGGAACAAAAGATTGCAAAAAACAAAAACGTTCAAAATTGGGTTCGCGAATCAGGATTAACTAAAAGAAAAAAAGCTGAACGTATAAGACAAGTACATAAAGTTCAGGTTGGAAAATATGGCGTGAAATTGCCTAAAGCGCCAATTGCTCCAGGATGGCGGAGAAAAGATACCGCCGAATTACTGGGTTACAGCACTTCTACAATAGACAATGCTTTCAAAAACATTAAGGTTACCGATAATGTCGATATTCATACATTTAAAGATGAAGATGAAATGCAGAAATATTTTAGTAATAATTGGGATAATTTGTTTGGACAAGAATGGGACATTGAAAAACAAGATGCTAAACTAACCGGTAAGTATACAGCAGGCGAAGCAGGCGAGATCGATATACTCGCCAAACATAAAGACGATCAACGATGGTTGATAATTGAACTTAAGGTGAAACGAAGTAGTGATGATGTAGTTGGTCAATTACTTAGATATATGGGTTGGGTGAGAAAACATAAAGCAGAGGAAGATAATCAGGTTGAGGGAGTTATAATTATTCCTGAAAATATTTCAGAAAGAGATGTTATAAAAATACTGTATGCTCTTCAGTTTATTCGAATATTTGTTAATAACATAGAACTAATGGAATATAAATTAGAAGGTAGTTCTATTAAGCTAGATAAAATTTATCCTAGTGTTGATTTATATAAAGATTTGAATCATATAAGACAATTACCACAGAAAGAACAACAAGCGTTTTTAGAGGAATACATTAAAGTGAGGAAACAACATGGAAGTTACAGGTAAAACAATTGAAACAACGGGCATAATTGACGAGGAAAACCTGCTTCAATTAGATGAACCGTTACAAGTGGAAGGACCTATTCCAGTTCGGGTTCTTATATTACTTAACGAAGAAGCTGATATTGAAGAGTCCGAATGGTTACGAGCAGCAGCTTCAAATTCTGTTTTCGATTTCCTGAAAGATCCAGCAGAAGATATCTATTCACTTGATGATGGAAAACCGTTTAATGACAAAGAATAATGTTGTTTTAGTACCTTTTCCATTTGACGACATATCAACTGTTAAGGTGCGACCAGCGGTTTGTTTAACAAATCCTATTGGTCAATATAATCATGTTGTATTGGCTTTTATCAGTAGCCGAATACCTATAGAACTTCTTGAATCAGACATCATTTTGGATTCAGATCATGCTAACTTTAAAATAACAGGATTGCGAGTAACCTCAGTGCTTCGACTACATCGCCTAATGACTGTTACAACAAAAATAATTCAGCGAAAATTAGGTGTTTTATCAGTTCAACTACAGATTGAAGTAAACGGTAAATTATATAAATTATTTAGCTTATAAATTATGCGTTCCTGGCAGGAACACTACGGAAAAGACTGAAGAAAATATGCAGTAGGCAGTTGAGTTGCATATTCGGGGTTTGATTGGAAAGGATTGCGGATCCCGAAAGGTCAAAGCATTACTGGTTATGTGGCAGTTTAAGGTCAATCTTGTTTACTTGCTAAATAATCGCTGATATGTCAATGTTTTTCAATACGATCAACCTATTCGGCTTATTTCATAAAACAATTGAAATACACCCGAAGCAGCTCTTTGGTAATTGGAGAATCGGCTGGGCGCTGGATCTGCATACAACATCAAGCACGCTCATAGATGATGGTATATTTGATACGAAACGCACGGATATTGGTGAACTGCTATACCAATTGAAATACAGAAGGAATAAAAGGAAAGTCAAAACTATTACGGAATCAGCCTCGAATTTCCTTAAGAGTCAGCAATTATTTCCATCTTTGGCGGCAATTATACCGGTTCCTCCATCCGAAGAAAGACGCTCTTTTCAGCCTGTTAAAATGCTGGCTATTAGAATCGGAAAGAAAACGGGATTAACTGTAATAGATGATTACATTATAAAGGTCAAGAAAACCGCAGCATTAAAAAATATAGAAGAACTATCCGATAGAAAGCAACAGCTTGAAGGCGCTTTCAAAGTTAAATATGATACACTTAAGGGTAAAAACGTATTGCTATTCGATGATCTCTATAGATCGGGCGCTACACTAAATGCGATAACTGATATTCTATTAAATGAGGGACAAGTATCTGATGTTTTCGTCCTTACCATCACAAAAACAAGGACAAAAAGGTGAAAATCTTTACTGACAACAGCTTTCAATGGTTTAACTTATTTTGTGCCAAAGGTTTTGGACCAAAGAAATTGCACTCGATTTACGATGTCTTAAGAAATACTGATATTACAATTGATGAGCTATTTTGTATTAACTGGTCTGAATTTCAGCATATTCTTCCAGGTGTGAATCAGAAGTTATTTGACTCGCTTCATGAGCTTGATGGAGAAGAAGTAGAAAGAACTTATAACCAGATAATTGAAGCAGACGTTTATATTATTCACCTCGGTCATCCAGAATATCCGGAAATACTGATACGAAACATGAATAACAGCGCCCCTCCGTTGTTATTCTGCAAAGGAAATTCAGGTCTTATTAACAGCGATAGTATCTCCATTGTAGGATCGAGGCGTGCATCACCCGAAGGATTGGAACTCGCCGGACAACTTGCCGCCGACCTTGCGAATGACGGCAAGAATATTATTTCAGGATACGCAAAAGGAATTGATACGGCAGCACATAAAAGCGCCTTGGAAATTGGCGGAACTACAACTATAGTCATGAGCAGCGGAATCCTTAAGCCCCAAAATAGAAATGACCTGGATGAATTTATTTGGAATGATAACACACTTATTATATCACAGTTTCATCCATACTCAAATTGGAGTGGCTCAAATGCAATGATTCGAAATAAGCTGGTTTGCGCGCTGTCAGAAGCTGTAATTGTCATAGAAGCAGGTGAAGAGGTTGACGATAGAGGTAAAATGAGCGGGACATTCAATACAGGAAAGACAGCGTTGAATATGGGAGTTCCTGTTATTGTTGTCAGTCCTGAATATTTTGATTGTCAACCTTCCGGTAACAGGAAACTTATTAGAATGGGCGCATTTGAACAATTCCCTGGTGATGAAATCACATCGTTAATAGATGATCTTAAAAATCGAATCATTACCTCTGAAGAACCTGAAAGGTTACCTCAATTGTCAATAATATAATTATGAATCAACATTATTTAAATAATATCCTATCAATAAGCAAGCCATACTTGAAAAGAACTTTTTCAAGAGGCAGGCTAGACGAGTTTATAGGTGCTTTAGAATTCATCTACAATATTGATAATCGCGATGAAATAGTAAATAAAGTTATTGAAACGTATTTAAAGTTCATTAAAGAAGATTATCAAAGACAATATCAAGGAGCTAATAAAGGTTTAAATGATTTCATCGAACAAAAGGATGATGATGTAAAAATTATTTGGGGTGATTGCCTGAGTGTAATGAAAAGAATGAAATCGGAGTCAATTCACTGTATGGTAACTTCACCGCCATATTACAATGCTCGTGATTATTCTTGCTGGGATAATTTAGGTGACTACTTTATTGATATGAGGAGAATTATTCGTGAATCTTATCGCGTTTTAGATAATCATCGTGTTTTTGTCTTTAATATAGGTGATATTTTCGATAATGATAATTTAGTTACAAAATCTGTTTGGGGAAAAAGAAGATTACCCTTAGGAGCATATTTTATTAAAATCTTTGAAGAAGAAGGTTTTTCGTTTGTCGATGATTTTATTTGGGATAAAGGAGAAGTACAAAGCGAAAGACATAAGAGCGGCGATAAACCTTATCCATTTTATCAATATCCTGCTAATTGCTATGAACATATTTTAGTCTTCCACAAGCATCGGTTAGATGATACACGTTATCCGTGTCCAATTTGCGGAACCTTAAAAGTAAACGGAAATACTCAGTCTGAAATTGGTTTGAGAAGCTGGGAATGTAAAAACCTTGAGTGTTTTAAAAGGAGTAAAAGCAATCGTGGAAAAAGGTTTTCCTTGAAAACCTTAATGACGCAATCTCATCAACATACAGAACATGAAATTCCACAAAACTTTATAAAAAAATGGCGTAAAGATATCGTTAAATTCTCTCCGGTAATAAAAATTAACTCAAAGGGAAAAAATACATTAGGTCACACAGCTCCTTTCCCTGAAGATATTCCGGAATTTGCCATTAGAATGTTTACTTATCAAGGGGAAAGGGTTCTAGATCCATTTGGCGGTAGTTTTACATCAGTCATTGTAGCAAAAAAACTCGGTCGTATTGGAATTGGAATTGAACTTAATAAGAAATTGTTTAGAGAAGCAAGCTTAAAAAACATCCATAAATGTTTACCACCTACACTATTTAATTCTAAATCTATTGAAATTACGGAGTATGATTTTGAAAAAGAATGAAAAAACAACAACGGATTTAAGTACTAAACACTTTTCGCGCTATGGAGAGTTTTTGGTTTCTTTTGAATTATCGAAGTATGGTTGGAATGTCTATAATCCTGTTTATGATGAATATATCGACCTAATTATTCATAAACACGTTTGTGAAGATTGTGGGAAAAACTGGAATTTGACTCCAGCTTTAGTCTGTAAGAAATGTGGAAAAGACTTCTCGAAAAGTTTGAAGAAGGATGTCATCGCTAAAAAGATTTGTAGTGACTGTGGAACTGAAATGATTGGCAATAAATCAAAATGTACAAAGTGCAAATCGATTAGTTTAGTAAGTCGTCCGAGTTGCAATAAATGCGACGGGGAAGTTGAGATGATTGATCATTCTTGCGAATGCGGAAGTAAAAAGTACATTACAAAGTTTCGCACAATTCAAGTGAAAAGTTCAAGAATTGAACACAAGGATGGAAAATCGAAAAATACATTTGCTGTAGATTTAAAACCTCGTGATTTAATTAAAGACAAGTATCATTTCTTTATTTGGTGTTTGGTTGATGATAAAAGCCTACCACACTTTTTAGTGATGTCTGTGAATGACTTTAAAAGGGTGATGGGAAATTCTCTCAGCGGTATATCATTTCTTAAAGATCAAGATAGACAGCATTTTAGTAGTAAGGATTTCGGTAAATGGAAGGAATTTTTAAATAAATTTGATAAATTGGAATAAAAAAATAAATGAGCGATACTATCACTACAAGCTCACTGGCGGGAGTTGCCGAGAAGCTGAAACCCCGCTACGAAACATCCAAAGCCGCTATGATGCCTCTCCTTTATGAGGTTCAGGCTCGGGATGGTTATATAAGCCCTGAGGCTGAGACTGAAATAGCTGAACTGCTCGGCGTCAGCCCTACTGAAGTTCATGAATCGGTCTCGTTCTATCCACTCTTGTTCGAGAAGCCGGTCGGAAAATATCATATTCAGTTCTGCCATAACATCTCTTGTTCCCTGGTTGGAGCAGAACCGTTGATTGAACTGCTTCGGAAAGAGTTGGGAGTCGGTCCCGGCGAGGTCACTGAAGACGGACTGTTCAGCTATCAGCGTGCGGAATGCCTCGGCTGCTGTGCGGATGCGCCGGTTATGCTGGTCAACGAGGAACTGTTCGGTAAGCTCACTGAAGAGAAAATTCGCAATATTATCGAACAACTTAGAGCCGGTAAGAAGCCAAAAAACGATACTCCGCTTACCGAGACCGATGAGATTGAAGACCCGGTTCTGAGCGTCAACTTTATGGTTCCCAACGGAGCCAACATCAAAGTTGCTGAGCAGCGCGGCGCATATACGGCATTGCGCAAGGCTCTGAAAGAAATGGAACCGCAAAAGATAATCGAAGAGGTCAAAAGCGCGGGACTGCGTGGGATGGGCGGCGCTGGTTTTCCTGCCGGTCTCAAGTGGTCGTTTGTGCCGAAGGATCCTACACTTACGAAATACCTCTGTGTCAACTGCGATGAGAGTGAACCGGGGACCTGCAAAGACCGCGAAATAATGCGCCGCGATCCACATCGTCTGATAGAAGGCGCCATTATCGCCTGTAGAGCATTCGGCGCTGAAAAAGCTTACGTTTACATCCGTCGAGAGTTCTATCACGAAAAGAAGGTGTTCGACAAGGCAATCGAGGAAGCGCGCAAAGCCGGATACATCGGAGATAACATCCTCGACTCCGGCTTCAGTATTGACTTCGTAACTCACCCGGGCGCAGGCGCATACATCTGCGGTGAAGAAACCGGTCTGATAAACTCGATAGAAGGTAAAAAGGGTTGGCCCAGGATTAAGCCCCCCTTCCCCGCCCTGCAAGGTATATTCGATAAACCAACTGTCGTCAACAACGTTGAGACACTCTCGAATATACCATATATCATCAATAACGGCATCGACGCTTATCGCAGGCGCGGCACAGAAAAGAGTCCCGGAACCAAGCTGTTCGGCGTCAGCGGTCAGGTCAAACGACCGGGAATCTTCGAACTGCCGATGGGGTTCTCGCTGCGAGAATTGATTTACGGTATTTGCGGTGGAATGCGGGAAGGACATTTACTTAAAGCCGTAATCCCCGGAGGTTGTTCCGTGCCTGTGCTTACGGCGGATGAGATAGATGTTGCGCTGGATTTTGAGTCGTTGGAAGAGGGCGGAACGTCCTTGGGTTCCGGCGGCATCATCGTTATGGACGACAGCGTTTCTATGCCCTGGGCGCTCGAAATCCTCGAACGATTCTATGCACACGAATCATGCGGACAATGCACACCGTGCCGCGAGGGCGTTATGTGGATGTATAAAATTCTTCAACGTATGAACAACGGTAGAGGTAGAAAGGGTGATATAGAATTATTGATAGATATAGCAAACAATATAGAAGGACAGACGGTCTGCCCGTTGGGCGCTGCCGCTGCCTGGCCTGTCCAGGCTATGTTAAAGAAATTCCGCGGAGAATTTGAAGAACTGATTCAGTAGTTCAGAATTTAACCCGCTGTCAGGGTGCCGTACCTGACAGCAATGCTTTAGATAATGCTGTCAACCTCGGCGGGTTGACAGCGGATAATGATTGTTTTTAAGGGAAAATTATGAAAAAACTCTATGCTCTTATTATCATTCTGTTACTTCTAAGCTGCGGAAAACCAAGCGAACCGCTTTATGAAGGTATGCCTCTGAAAACCTGGGTGAAACGGCTTGAATCTCCAGAGCGGGAAGTTCGCGAAGACGCCCTGAAGGTTATCACTAAGATCGGCAAACCTGCAATCGCAACAGAACCATACTTGCGTAAAATCGCTAATAATGACCCTTCGTCCGAAATCAGAGTGCGAGCCATTGAGGCTCTTGAAAAAATGGATTTGCCTGTAGTCGAGTACCAGACGTTCCTTGAAGAATACAACAGCCCTATTATTCCTGTCAGTGAAGAAGATGAACTGAAAGAATTGGCAAGGGAAATTGAGGGGGAAGACCAAGACCTGCTAAGACACGCATCCGGTGATGATGATCTGGAATACCTCAAAGCCTGGGGAGAAGGAACATTAGGAAAGGAAAGGCACGGGGATACCATTAAAATGCCCAAAGACAGCGCTGAATTTGCCAAATGGCTCCAGGATCGTAAAGGTGAAGCAGTTGACAACCTGTTAAACCAACTGAAAAATCCAAAAATGCTGGCTTTGCTGCTTAAAATGGGAAACAAGGTAGAACGCAATTTTGCAGCCCTGCGGTTAGGTCAATTGGAAGGTGAAGACAACGACATCCTCGAAGCATTACAACAAGCGCTCGGTGATTCATCAGATCAAGTCAGTGAAGCGGCTGAAGAAGCAATCAAAAAATGGATGCCTGAATAGATATTTAACCACGAATACACAATTTAAAGTTTAGAGTTCAACCTTCAGGTTGTTTTTCGTGTTTTCTGCTTAATCCGTTTAATCTGCTGTGAATCTTGTTCTCGTCTAATTCCATTCACAACAGATTAAGCAGATTTAACAGATAGAATTACAGAACAGGAAATTATTAGAAGTTCAGGATTCAACCCGACAGCTTGGAAAAGAAAAACAGCTTGAAGGCTGTACTCTGAACATAAAAAATACAAAAATATGCCCAAAATGAAAATAAACGGTGAGGAGCACGAATTCCCGGATGGGATAAATGTGCTTCAAGCCTGTGAACGAATTGGAATTGATATTCCTCATTTCTGTTACCATCCTGCGTTGCGAGTCGCCGGAAGCTGCCGAATGTGCAAGGTTGAGGTCATCCAGGGCGGGCGTAAACGGATAGATATCTCCTGCAACGTTCCCGTTCAGGACGGCCTCGAGATCATCACCGACAGCCCGGCAGTTAAAACCGCTCGAAAGATGACTCTGGAATTCGAACTCGCAAATCATCCGCTGGATTGTCCGGTCTGTGACGTCGCCGGAGAATGCAATCTCCAGAATTACTATATGGAATACGGTCTCCACGACAGCCGTATGAACGAGTCTAAACACACAAAACACAAAGCAACCGGCATCGGGCGTTCAATTGTGCACGATGGAGAACGTTGTGTGCTGTGCAGCCGTTGTGTGAGATTCTTATCCGATGTGACAAAGACGCGCGAACTCGGAATCTTTGGTATGGGTTCCAAAGAAGAACTGACGGTATATCCGGGGGCTTCACTGGACAACGACTACGCCGGAAACGTGGTTGATCTGTGTCCCGTCGGTGCGTTGACCGATAAGGACTTTCGTTTCAAGCGTCGTTCTTGGTTCCTAAGCCACACCTCGTCAATCTGTCAGCTTTGCAGCCGAGGCTGTAACGTCAGAATCGACTACGACGTTAATCCATACCACGAGCATAAACGCAATATCCAGATGCGCACTCATCGAACGGAAACAACTGAATATGCCCGTATTCAGCGTATAAAACCGCGTCATAATGAGCAGGTCAACGATTACTGGATGTGTGATCATGGTCGCTATGGGTATAGACCAACGGACTCAGCCGATAGACTGTTGCATCCATTGCTTCGAGAAGACGGTGAACTCAAACAGGTAAAAACATCTGTTGCCATCAAGCAGGCTGCAACGGCAATTCTATCAGCCATCGGTCGCAATCCTGACAAGGCAGCCATTATCGTCTCACCACTACTGACCAACGAGGAATTGTTTACAGTACACCGCTTATTCCGCGAAAAGTTGAATCTTCCCAACCTCGATCATAAGCTACCTATAGATTCGGATTGGTACGGTGATAATATTCTTCGAACTCCGGATCCATTCCCAAACCGAACAGGCTGCGAATGGATCGGGCTTCATCCGCTGCCGAAGGGTGCGGGTATTGCAGACCTGGATGATGCTATTGCCGGTGGAAAGATCAACACATTGCTGTCAATCTTAGCCGACCCGCGGGATTATCTTAAAGAAGCATCGCTAAAGAAACTTAAAAACCGTTTCTACATCCTGCGAAACTTACCGGATGAGTTGAAAGCTTATACGGATATTGCTCTACCCGCCGCAGCCTGGGGTGAGTATAAAGGCACTTTTACCAATTTCAGCGGTAGAATACAACGTTTGAACCAGGCTTTCAAACCGCTTGGAGAAGCTCGACCGGTCTGGAGTATAATGCTTGACTTGTCAATACTGATGAAAAAGACACTCAGTCTGAAAAATTTCGACGACGTCTTCAGGGCTCAACGAAACAAGGTTCATCTACTCTCTGAATTAGAGTGGGATGATATTGGAGACACCGGAGTTATGGCGCTCGAAAAACACGTGGAGGCAGTTGCATAATGGATATGGTTATATTTATAGCTTCATTAGTTAAAATGTCGATCGCGGTCTCGGTTGTGATGGGACTGGCTACGCTGTTAACATGGGTGGAACGGAAGCAATCCGCCGTGATGCAGGACCGCCTCGGCGCCAACAGAGCGGACATCTTCGGCATACGCATCATCGGTTTGTTTCAACCGATAGCCGACGCTATCAAGATGATTACCAAAGAGGATTTCGTACCTCCGTTTGCAAATAAATGGCTGCACACGCTGGCGCCGGTAATCTCGTTTGCGCCGGTGCTGATGGTTTTCGCGGTCATTCCATTCGGACCACCTATAGAAGTTGCCGGACACACGATTACAATGCAGATCGCCGATATAAACATCGGACTGCTCTATGTTTTTGCTTTCGGTGGGCTGGCAATTTATGGCGCGGTGATAGCGGGATGGAGTTCGAATAATAAGTATACTTTGATTGCTGCCGTGCGCGCTTCAGCCCAGATGATCTCCTACGAAGTCTGCCTGGGATTGTCCTTAATAGGCGCAATAATGATCTACGGCACTCTCGATATGACCACAATGATCCAGCAGCAATCCGGTTACTGGTTCGGCTGGATACCGCGCTGGGGGTTGTTAATGCAGCCATTGGGTGCGCTGTTGTTCCTACCTGCCGCCATCGCTGAGAACAAGCGTGTCCCCTTTGACCTGCCCGAATGCGAGTCGGAGATACTCGGTTATTTCACCGAGTACTCAGGGCTGCGTTCCGGTATGTTTATGTTTGCAGAGTTTATCGAGATAGTCTTCGTATCCGCATTATTCTCGGTAATTTTCCTGGGAGGCTGGCAGGTACCGTATTTAACATGGGAAGGCTTCAGTTTTCCCTGGGGTGGAACGATTTATCTGAACATCTGGTTAGTCAAAGCGCTCGAATTCGGTTCGTTGTTCTTCAAGATTGCCGTAATGATCTATTTCTGCATCCTGGTACGCTGGACGCTTCCCAGATTCCGCTATGACCAATTGATGAAATTAGGTTGGAAATATCTGCTACCGTTGGCGATTGTGAATCTTTTGATTACGGGGATAGTGCTGGTAGTCTTGGGATAGGGGTTTCCCATTAACAGTAGGGATTAGTTATGGACATACAAACTTGGGTAAATCTATCGACAATTGTAAGTATTCCTTTGATAATCATCGGTTTACTGATTGCATATATTGCGCTTAAACACCAGATTAAACAAACTGAAAAGCGAATAGTTACATTTTTGGAGATAAACAATATGCAATTAAAATATCAAGTGCAACATGGGTCTGAATTCCATCACTGCAATTTTTATGGCGAGGCGTTTGACTCTTCTAATATTAATCAGTGAAAAAAAACAAGGAGTTAATAATGAAAAATAAAATAAGTAACCGGCAAGTTGACATTAAACAGGGAACAGTCATTGTTTGGATTAAAGAAGGGCAACTCCAATTCAATGATAACAATATACATACCATCATGCAAACAAATCCCCCCAATGGAAGCATCTTTCTCGTTAAAGATAATGATAATTATTTAAAATTCATTCATATTTACATTGGGAAAGGACGAACCGACGTTGAATATGATGTCTCCGATCTGAATCCTAATAAAGAATATAAGATTGCAGTTGCTTGGGGAGTTAAGGATAAAGAAATCATAATGTATATTAACGGAGAAGAGGTAGCAAGATCCAAAATTAATTACAAGTCATTATATACAACGGGGAACACGTATACCGTCAGATCGGCTTCGAATTAATACTTTTAATTCCCTTCTCTTTTTCTTTAGATTTCCACAAGGAATCAGTAATGAATAAACTATACTACGGCGACAACTTAGATGTATTGAAGCATTCGATTGAGGATAACAGCATTGATTTGATATACATAGATCCGCCTTTTAACTCGAAGCGAAGATATAACGTGCTGTTCGAATCAATAGATATAACTGATACTAAAGCACAAAAGGAATTATGAACCGGATTTGTTCTGTTAAAATACGACAAAATCCAAATTATAACTGTTGAAGACCTGCTTGAAGATAGAATCTTCAAATATCCATCATTATGAATTCGACATATAAACAGGCTGTTAAGTTGAAATATGAGGACAGTATACCTGTTTTCTATAAATCTGAATAATAGAAAATCACTTTTTATCCACAACAATAAAAGGGAGAAAACAATGGATTTCATCGACGAGCTAAGAGATCACCGGTCTCACGCTCTTAAACAAATAGAGCATCTCTCCACTGAAGAGGCAACTAAAACCTCTCTAATCAACCCATTTATAAGGTTGTTAGGGTATAGTGTAATGGATGTCACTGAAGTGCAACCTGAATTTTGCGCTGGACCAGGAACAAAGAAGGAAGAGAAAGTTGACTATGCAATACTGCAGGATGGTAAACCGATTATGATAATCGAGTGCAAGTCGTGTGGTGAAGACCTTAATAAGCACTATAATCAACTATGTGGCTATTTTGCATTTACAAAAGCTCGAGTTGGAATTTTGACTAATGGTATCGAATATCGGTTTTACAGTGATTTAGATGAACTAAATAAAATGGATAGACGACATTTTCTCATGTTCAACATATTAGAACACTTTGAGAACAAAAACCTTGTGGATGAATTAAAGCGGTTTACAAAAACTGCATTTGATGTTGATGAAATGAAGATAAAAGCAAGTGCTCTTAAGTATAGTAATGAAATTAAACGCATTATAAGAGAAGAATTAGAAGACCCAACAAACAAATTCGTTGGTTTCTTTCTACAAACAGTTATGCCAGGAAGAGTAAAAACAAAAAAATTGCGAGATGATTTTAGGGATATTTTAAAGAAAGCTTTAAATGAATTTATTGAAGACAGAATAAGAGAAAGATTTATTGCATTTACTCAAGAAAGTCCAAAAGCGGAAGAGGACATTCCAAAAGAGTCCGAAAAAGAAGAAGAGGAAGAACACGATTCAGGTATTGTTACAACTGTGGAAGAATGGACAGCACTGGGCATAATAAAATCTATTCTTCACAATGTTGTTGAGTTAGATAGAATAACCCTTAAAGACAGGAAAACAATTTGTAATATCCTATTGGATAATAAAAGTAATAAAAGACTATTAGTCCTTTATATGAATGATCCAAGTAATATGATAATAGGATTAATCGATGAAAACAATAAACCCAGCGAAGAGATAAAAATTAGTAAAGTTGATGAGATTTTTAAATACTCTGATAGAATAGTTAACCGAGCAAAGTTCTTAATTATTAAATAGAATAAGTTACCAGACAGGAATGTCTGTCCTACCCATATTTTACGGATAAATGCAAAAAAAAGTAACAAACATAACTATAACCCCTGGCTTCAAGGAAGACATCTATTGGGTTGAAGTATTCAGAGGGCTGTGGATTACCAACCGTCACTTCTTTGTTAATATGTGGCGGCTTACGCTTAACCTGTTCGGTATAAAAACCAAAACCAGAGCGGTGGCTACTTACCAATACCCTGAGGAACACCGCCCAATACACCACCGGCTGCGCGGCAGACACCGGCTCACCGTCAGGCAGAACGGCTCAATGCGCTGCACAGCCTGTATGCTCTGTGAAACGATCTGTCCTTGCGATTGCATTCATATCATCCCTGGAGAATCGCCTGACCCGAATGTGGAAAAGTTTCCCGAACAGTTTACAATTGATGTGCTGCGCTGCTGTTTCTGCGGTTATTGCGCTGAAGCCTGTCCGATGGACGCCATTCGAATGGACGTCATCGAACCCGAATTTGCAAGCTATACCAGGGATATCCTGTTCACCAAAGAATTCCTGATGGGACAGACCAAGGAACGCCCCTGGGAAAAATGGCTGGAAGCAGATATGAAGAGTAAAGGAGCGTAAATTGGGACTGTTAAAAGTAATTCCCTACGGCGATCCCATCCTGCGAAAGCAGTCGGACAGGATTGAAAGCATTGACGACGATGTCAGAAAGCTCGCCGATGATATGCTCGAAACTATGCATCTGGCGGGAGGAGTCGGGCTCGCCGCTCCACAGGTAAACGTCTCCAGGATGCTGTTCATTATTGATTGGTCTCTGTTGGAAGGTAAGTTCGATCAGGTCAAGGATAAGGGTGTTGTTGTTTACATCAATCCCGTGATATACAGTGTAGGAAATGAAACTCTTACAGAAGAGGAAGGCTGCCTAAGCTTGCCTGGCATAAATGCTGAAGTCGAACGCTCAGATGAACTTGAGATCAGTTATCAGACCCTCGAAGATGAAGAGATTAAAGAAGAGTATGAAGATTACCCGGTAAGGATCATCCTGCACGAATTCGATCACTTGCAGGGGGTACTGTTTATAGACAGAATAACCAAGCGCGAAAGACTTAAGATAAAATCAGAATTGCAGGATATACTTGCGGGTAGAATAAAGCCGTTTGATGGTACAAACATCAGTAGATGCGACACTCCTGTCGCATAATCTGTGTAATCTGTGTAATCTGCGGATAATAAACATGCGACAAGTGTGTTGTATAATCTGCATAATATATTTAATCTGCGGATAAAAAAACATGCGACAAGAGTGTTGAATAAAACCGTTTGATGGTACAAACATCAGTAGATGCGACACTCCTGTCGCATGATCTGTGTAATCTGTGTAATCTGCGGATAATAAACATGCGACAAGTGTGTTGTATAATCTGCATAATATATT
>JAVCDD010000211.1 GCA_030765125.1 Candidatus Hatepunaea meridiana | reverse complement strand
CAGTTTAAAGTTTGATAAAGACATCCTATTGATAAATCAGTATGTTAGTTTAATTGGTTAGGGTGGAGACTCTCAATCTGGATTCCCGTCTTCACGGGAATGACAGTGAATAGATACTTCTAACAATTATAAGGGGACACCACTAAAATTTCGTTATGGGTGATTATTCATCACATTCGTCACACTTGTAACGCTCTAATATTCCCCGGTATCTCGTTCCCACACTCCAGCGTGGGAACGAATATCTTCCCCGGTTTCGGAGAAACCGGGCTACGCTACTTGCAACTTGCAACTTGATACTTGTAACTTGTAAACCTGTAAACTTCCAAACTTGTAAATAAATATGCCATCTAACAGACCATTTCACTTTGTATTCATAAGTATTATCCTTATATTTATATGCAGCAATTCGTTATTTGGCGGACTCTACCACCGTCCTCCGTTCAAGTATCGTTATTATGGTAAAGATGAGAAACTGATTGATAAGCTTGATAGGGAATTGCGGATAAAGCTGAAGCATATTGAGGGCTGTTTGCAAATAGATACTCGTTCCCACGCTGGAGTGTGGGAACGAGAAGAACTGAATGACAGTGAACTGATTGGGTCGGTTAATATCTATTTGACGCTGACAGCCGATGATTTCAAGCGTATGACCAAAGGGCGAGTGCCTAAATGGGCGGGTGGCGTGGCGTATCCGCGTCGAAACAGTATTGTTGTTAAGACTCCGTTGTATTTCGGGCAGGGAGTTCCGCTGGAAGTGTTGACAGCGCACGAATTGACGCATATATTAGTACACAGGATTGTCGGCGATAACTATCTGCCCCGCTGGTTGGATGAAGGACTTGCACAGGTTCTGTCCGGTGAATCACGCCACGGATCGCTCGCCAGACTTGGAAGAGCAGCCATCTCCGATAGATTAATGGGGCTGCCCCGCGTAGATGACGTTCTTAACTTTTCCTATCCTGACGCCGACCTCGCCTACGCCGAGGCTCGATCCGCAACAGCCTGGTTAGTCGCTCAGTACGGCTGGGATGCGGTGGTTAAGCTGCTTAATGAAATGGGCAAAGGAACAGATATTGAAGATGCTTTCCCGCGTGTATTTGACGTGGGATATGAGTACTGGCAGGTTGAGTGGATTGAATATGCAAAGAAGAAGTACAGTGTTGCGGTACTGCTCGATATTGACAGTCTGATATGGGTATTTATCCTGGGTCTCGGCGCAGTAGCTGTCGTCGCCGTATTTATTCGCCGCCGTATACAATTCAAAAGATGGCGTGAAGAAGAAGAGGAGGAAATGTTGTAATGTTGAAATATTGTGATTTCAAATTACAACATTATAACATCACAACATTACAACATTTATTCGTTCCCACGCTGGAGCGTGGGAACGAGTATTCATAATTAAGCAGGACGATTTCAATGAACCGATTACTCCGTTGTAAAAACAAACTTTATTCATTCCCACGCTGGAGCATGGGAACGAGATTCGCAATAACGCTGCTATTGACTCTATCAGCATCGTTGTCTTTTGCTGCCGGTCGAACCAGTTTCCCGGTTTTAATGGAACTTGTTGATACGAGAGCGCTTGGACTGGGAGGCGCACTCCTTACTGAAAATGAGTGGGCTGGTGGAACTATGCTAAATCCCGCTTGCGCTGCAGGCGCTGAAAGAAGCATTAGCGCTTCCTACGCCAGTCATATGATAGATATGTGGAGTGGAAGATTTACGGTATCTCACCTCGTTAAGAATCGAATTTCCATTGGTGGATACATCACTACTTTTAACTATGGCACTTTTGATGCCGCCGAATTAAACATAGGTAAAACTGGCGCTACTTTTCATGCCGCCGAAAATGCGTTCGTGTGTTATGCTGCCGGTAAGTATAACGAACAAATAGCCTTAGGCGGCGCTATCAAGTACTTGTGGGGTACGATCAGTTCGTATAATGCTTCCGGTGTAGCGATGGATATAGGTCTCACTTATGATCCTAACTGGCATAAGATCAAGTTAGCTGCAGTCTTAAGAAATTTTGGTAAACAGTTAACAAGTTACGGAAAAGATATTGATCCACTCCCAACTGAAGTGGCGCTTGGTTCATCACTGAAATTAGAACATTTGCCGTTGACAATCAGCGGCGCTCTTATGTTCGCTAATGAAGGTGAAGGCGAGTGGGATTTGGAATTGCTTCCCGGCAATCCCGGATTATCATTCGGACTCGGTGGAGAATTTGCATTACCCACCAAAATTGACGTTAAACCTATGCAATTAAGGATAGGTTACCGGAGCCGCAGCATCGACTTGCGAGTCGGTCAGAATAACGATCTGCTCGCTGGAGCATCCTGTGGTGTCGGAATCCCTTATAAAGCGTATACTTTTGAATATACGTATGCTACGATGGGAGCGTTAGGAAATATCCATCGCTTTGGACTTTCCGGTACGATATAGGGGAAATAAGGGGACAGTATACCTATTTTTCTATAGACTGTTGTTATTTCAAAGAGTATTTATAAAATAGGTATACTGTCCCCTTATTTCCGGAACGATATAAAAAAACAAGAAATGTTGTAATGCTGTTATGTTGTAATTACCAAATCACAACATCACAACATTATAATTACTCGTTCCCACGCTGGAGCATGGGAACGAGTAATTCATAATCCAAAATCCAAAATTTATTATGCGATGCCCTCACTGTAAAACCTTCGTTACAAAGATACCGGTTAATTGGAAGTGCACCCGTTGTGGAGAGAAGCTTCCTGATCCAAGTAAGTGGTTTTATTTCTATGAATATATGATAGAATATCTCCAGAATAAAGAAGTGATTTTCTGGAGTATCTGGTTTGGAATATTCCTGGTTATTGTGGCAATTCCTGAAATGTTACTCGGTAGAGGATTGCTCTTCAGTTATATGCATAATGGAATGTTAGTGTCATTGATATTTATATTTTTTGGCGGGATGTTAATCGAATTATTTGTAAAAATAAATCTCGCATTAAGACTTCCTTACGCCGCGGATTTCATCCTCAGAGAACGTGTAGTGATTCGCAATATCCGTAAAGCCACCAACTTTGCATTTATTATTGGTTTGGCGGTTTGTCTCTATTGGTTGAAACCGCGTATGTTCTTTGAGTATTTCCCCTCTTATCTTATCGTAATAGCTTGGTTTATGGCTTTTGCCTGGGCGGTTGTCGGTCTCTTTCTCGACGTCCGTATGGTTGATGACATCCGCTTTCGTTTCTATATGGATAGACTCGGCATCACAAATCTCAAGCAATACCGCAAGATTGGAACTATAGCTGTCGCAATGTTAGTTGTCTCAGCCATCGGCTTCCACGTTCTGGCTGCCATCCCCACTTTATGGGATGATTTCAGTGATTTAGCATTGGTTGGATTTATTATTCATTTTGTTACTGAGTATATGGGCTGGCTGTTTTAATATTTATCGAATAATTCACAGCAGATTAAGCGGATTAAGCAGATAGCATTTCTGTTATCACCACAAAGACACGAAGATACAAAGCGTTTTAATACTTGTGTCTTCGTGTCTTTGTGGTTAATTGTGTATAAAATCTGCGTAATCTGCGGTTAAAAAAGAAAAGGATACACCATTGAAAATTACAAAATCATCAAAGATAGTATTTATTTGTCTATTCATTACTATTCTAACGGTTCAAATTCAATCCCGACCCTTAACGTACCAAGACATCCCCGTTACCCGTAACCTGCTGAATACTCCAATGCCCACACGTCTGGAGTATTTAACCAAATTTCCACAGTACGAATTATTTCTTCACAGCATTCAACGTTGGCAGAACCAACGCGACGAGGATGGAACCGTCGTTGTTGCAGTTAATCACGTTCTGCTGGAAGCCCTCGGAGAAGAATTTGACCTGTTTGCCGGTGATATTGCAGATGAAGGGTATGAAGTGGTTATGCTGGATATGGAAGGCGGTTCACCTGCTGAAGTTAAGGACCTGGTCATTGAAGAGGGTGGAAATAATATTACCGGCGTTATTCTTGCTGGTGAAATAGCCTTAGCCTGGTTTGAACAGTATGAGCACTTTAACGATGAGAACGAGCCGGATAGTCCCAATCTCGCTGAATATCCAATAGACCTGTTTTATATGGATATTGACGGCGTCTGGCAGGACACGTCGGGGAATGGGATATACGACGTTCACTCAGGCAACTGGGAACCGGATATCTGGTTTGCTCGCTTACCAGGATATAATCTGAGTCAAATTGATGAACATACTTTGATCGAAGATTATTTGGAAAAGGTGCACAGTTATCGCACCGGTGAATTGACACTTCCGCATAAAGCATTGAATTTTATTGATGACGACTGGATGCCCTGGGCGGATCAATGGGGTGAGAATGTTTCATTAATCTATGGGCTGGTTCAAACGGTATTAGATGCAGAAGAAACATCGGCGAGTAATTATCATAGAGAACTTGATGAGGAACAACACGAATTGATTCAAGTTGCGGTTCATTCCGGTCCCGATACTCATTACTTCAGAGTGGATAACCATAGCCGTTACGATTACTTTCGCTTCAGGAACTTGCGCGATGATGCAAATCCAATTGCTTCGTTTTATAACCTTTACGCCTGCTCAAATATGAATTTGGGCCGTAACCTTTGTATGGGCGCGCTCTATGCCCTGGGCGGGCCCTATGGGCTGGGTGCCGTCGGGTCGGCAAAGACAGGGGCTATGTTATACTTCGAGGATTATTACCAGCCTCTTGCGGATGACGATTGCTTTGGCGACGCTTTCAAGCAGTGGTTCATCGTGCACGGTAGACAAGAAGGACGCGAAAACTGGGCGCGCTCCTGGTTCTACGGTATGACCTATTTCGGTGATCCGACGCTTAAACTTCCGAAAGGATTGAGGATAAATGAACTCGTTGTTACAAGCGATGAAGAGAATGGTGATAATGACAACTTCGCTGATGCAGGTGAGACTATAGAGCTAATGGTTGTTATCGGTAATCTATCAGAAGCTGTAATCGAAGATATTGACGTTACTTTACTTACCGAAGATCCATACATCGAATTCATCGAGGATGAGGCTCATCTTAATGAAGTTTCCCCAGACAGGCTCAGCCCTTTGGAAGGATTCTCACTATCCATTGCTTCCGACTGCCCGAACCAACATCAGACAGAAATAATTGTGCAGATGACCCCGAATGATGCCGAAGCGTGGTACACAAAGGTTGTTCTTGAAATTGGCAGTCCCGTTATTCAATTGGCGAGTTATTCATTTTTCGAAGTAGATGGCAATAGTGACAGCTGGGTCAATCCGGGTGAAACCGGTGATCTGTTCCTGTTGCTACAGAATACCGGATGGGACGATCTGCCGGAGAACTGCCGAATAGATGTTACGACTTCAGACGATATGGTTGAAATAGCGGATGATGATATTCGCTTGTCAGGTATTGAACCCGATGGTTCAGTCCGATCTCCTGCGATTAGATGCACTATATCAGGAGACGCCGCTGAATCAAACCCGATACTTTTGCAAGCAATGATAATGGATGGTGAATTAGAGAGAGGAAACGGTTATATACTCCTACCGTTATCCGCAGATATGAATCTCATCGATGACTTTGATACCGAACCGGAATGGTTTAACAGCCACTCTGTAACCGAGGGCTACGCAAACGTCTGGCGATGGAGTGAGGATGCTGGAGCTGATGGTTCCGGCGGAATTGCCTTTGGCGCACCCGATTCAGGTCTCTACCCGGCGCATTGCGATGGAGCGCTTGAGTTACCGCTGATGATGTTTGAAGGAAACGCCGTTCTTGAAATACATCACCGTTTTTCAGCGGAGGAACGTTTCGACGGTGGCATAGTCGAAATAAACCGCGGTCAAAGCTGGGAAACGCTTGAACCCGTTGGTGGATATAATGGGGATGCTCGAAATAATGGTTCCTTCCCCGGAGGAGGCTGCTGGAACGGGATATTCGATTGGGGTGATGATCGTTTTATGTTAGGTAGAGAACGCGGCAGTGTGAGAATCCGTCTGAGATTTGTATCCGACTATGGGCTCGAAATGGAAGGCTGGTTTATAGATGCCATCAGGTTGACAGGCGCTGCTTATCCGGTTACAGAGACGCCCCAAAAGCTCGTCTCTACCGATTACGCCATTCAGCGAGTATACCCCAATCCATTCAACAGCAGTTTCACGGTAGAATATTCTCTCCCACAACCAGAGAATGTAACGATCAACTTATATGATTCTCAAGGTAGAAAAGCAGCGGAACTAACCAAAGGGTTCCATAAATCCGGCAAACATTCCATCAGTTTTAATAATACTGATTTACCTACAGGAATATATGTGATTAGAATGAATGCGGGGAAGTATTGTAGTTATGAGAAGGTTTTGTTGTTGAAGTGAATTTTTTACCGCAGAGTGCGCAGAGAACACAGAGTGGAATTTCATCTTGTCATATAGAAACGTAGCTCGGCTTATCCGAAGCCGGTGATTTGAGGGTAATGATTATCAGTGTTTGAAAAGCCAGGCGACGTTTCTATATGAACTGGTTTACCTTCCTAATTAAAGTAGATATTAAAAGTAAAGGATCGTATGTTAACAGTAGCTGATGATTTAACTGAACTAATCGGAAAAACACCGCTCCTTAGGATTAACCGCTTATTTCCCGAGTCGAATGCGAAAGTATACGCTAAACTTGAGCTATGTAATCCCATGTCAATCAAAGACAGACCGGTTCTTTCGATGATTCGCGCTGCAATTGCTGAAGGGAAAATAGGTTCCGAAACGGAAGTCGTTGAAGCCAGTAGTGGAAACACCGCAATTGCTATTGCCAGTCTTGGCACTATGTTGGGATTCCCGGTTCGCATATATATGAGCGAATTATGCAGCATCGAAAAGCAGAAAATTATATGTGCTTATGGGGCTAAGGTGATAGTAACTCCCGGAGCTGAGCATACCAAAGGTGCGCGAGAACGAGCAATAGCATATTGCCGGGAAAATCAGGACAGCACCTTTTTTCTTAATCAGCACTCAAATCCTAATAACGGCAGAGCCCACGAGACAACGACGGGACCCGAAATATGGCAGCAAACGGATGGTAAGATAGATGCGATAGTAATCGGTCTTGGCACATCCGGTAGTTTTGACGGGTTGTCCAGATTCTTCAAATCTAAAAATCAAAACATTCACGTAGCAGCTTTTGAACCTGCCTCCAGTCCGGTCTATTCAGGAGGAGTACAGGGTAAACATAAGATTATTGGCATAGGTCCGGGATTTGTGACAGACAACTTCAAACGTTCACAGCATAATCTTGACGAATTAATTCACGTCAGTGATGAAGCGGCTTATGAATGGGTGCGTCTGATCGCTTATAAAGAAGGATTATTAGTAGGTCCATCATCCGGAGCTGCAGCCTGGGCTTCGGGTCAGTTAGCGCACAGAGAAGAATTTGCAGATAAAACAATCGTCTGCATTTTTTATGACTCCGGTGAGAGATATTTATCAATGCCTGACTTATTTCGGGCTGATACTATTGAGAAGGGCTTCTAATCGGAGACGATTCCCTTTAGAAATAGTAGAAGCGACACTCTTGTCGCTTGCGTAATATATTTGAAATACGAGAGTTCAAGCGACAAGAGTGTCGCTTCTACTATTTCTAATATATAGTTGAGTCGCTCGCGACATGGTGTTTCCTTTGAATAACATATCACAAGTCACCGTAATATTAAAACTCCACAAATTAAATCATGCAAAAAACCGTAACCATACTTTTTATCTGGCAAGTCAGGAAGAAACTGATTAAATACCTTGAAGAAGGATTTTCTCACTTACCTAATATCAAGCTGATCTTTCCTTCCGATCTTGAGGAAAATACTCTGATGCAATATATTTCAGATGCGGATATTATCATTGGATGGCGACCATCAAAGAAGCTTTTACACTGTGCGACTAAACTATCGCTATTCATTAATCCCGGCGCAGGAGTGCAAACCCTTGTTGAGTTATTCCGGGATCTGAACAAAACCAGATCGGTGACTTTGGTTAATGGGCATGGGAACTCATATTTCACAGCGCAACATGCAGTAGCAATGTTACTTGCACTGACAAATAAGATAATTCCACATCATAATTGGATGCTTGAAGGTCAATGGAGGAAGTGTGATGACGATGCAATCTCGATTCCACTTCGTCAGCGGAAAATCGGTTTGCTCGGATATGGCGCTGTAAATCAAAAAGTCCACCGTTTCCTTTCAGGTTTCGATATCGAATTCGGCATACTGCGCTATGATTGGAGCAAACAGACCAAACCATTACCGACAGATGCAATCCGATACAATATTGAGCAGTTACATTCATTTCTCAGTTGGACTGATACGTTAATTATCTCCATTCCATTGACAAATATAACTCATGGTTTAATCCGGGCAAAGGAGCTTCAATTATTGGGTTCTGAAGGACTGCTACTGAATTTATCAAGAGGATCAGTAGTTGATGAAGAGAGTCTATATCTTGCCTGCAGAGATAAAACAATCATGGGAGCAGCCATAGATGTTTGGTACGATTACGATCCGATGCCTGACGAAGCAGATAAAAAACATCCATACAATCATCCCTTCCATAAACTTGATAATATTGTTTTATCACCGCACCGTGCTGCGTCACCGTTTGATGATCTAAAACGTTGGGATGAAGTAATTGAGAATATCACACGCTTCGCAGCAGGGAATAATAATTTTCTTAATGAAGTTTCTTTGGATAATGAGTATTAGGAATGGAAGAGGAAAAATAGAGAAGGATTGAAAGATAAAATGGGTTTGGTGGGGCGGGGAAAGTAAGAAGCATTTTTTCTGACAACGTTTTTTCTTGCATTTTTATTTAAATTGTGATGCAGGTCATTTTCTTAAGTAAAATCGTTCTTTATATTGGCATTTAATATAAATCCTGCTGTGCAATGTGTGTCGGTGAGGGGTTATATTTCAATTTACTTCATTCACATTAAAAACATCAGAGAAGTGATAAAGTAGATTCTCTTTGCAGAATTACGTTAAATTAAATTAGTATTTAGGAGGCTCAAATTTCGTTTCGTAACATCATTACCTTCATTGCAATAAGCGTTTTCACGTTTTCTGCAATAGTAAACGCCACGGTTTTAGATTTGGATTATTTAGAGAACTGTGACCGTATGACAATTGGCAATACTGAATATGCAGTACTAATAAGTGATAACTCACCATATGATTTATTAGAAACTATTATATTTGGTGAAGAAGATATTGACATAAGTCTTTACATTGAACCTGGGGTTATTATTGAAGTAGGTAATCCACCCGCACCAAATGAAGACGGATTTGCATGGGGAGACGATTGGGATGATTGGGCAAATCTCGATTATCAAAATTATTATCTGGAATTTAGTTCAAACAATCGAATTCGCTGTATGGGAGAAGAAGATAATCCAGTAATCTTCCGCAGTGTGAACCGTAATGCAGATCCTAGCGAGGCAGATAGATCATGGGGTGGAATTAAACTTCATTTTTCGGGTAATATGTTTTATTACACAGAGATTTACGATGCCGGAGGCGAAGTATTTATCGGTACGCCAGATCAATGGTTTAATTCTGAAACTTTTCTCGGTCAAGGTAGAGAAATAAAAGCAAACGACGAAGCTGTTCTTCTTTATGGCAGATCAGCTGCAGTATTCCGTGATTGTATTATTCGGAATTCATGGTGTAACGGAATAAGATGGTTTTCGAATGAAGCCTGTATTAATCAACTATATTTGGATAATACTGTTATTACCGGTACAGAGGATGTCGGTGAGGATGATGATTACGTACATCATGACAAATGGATTAGTGATCAATATTGTTATCAAGCCTTTCAAGGGTACTACAGAATCGGGAACGGTATTTTAATAGAAACAGACATGACCCTCAATGGAAGAGTTCTGATTGAGAATAACAGCGGATTCGATCTTGTCGGGCAGGGTTTTCGCAATAGAGCCTCGAATATCGTTATAAATGAATCAAATGGCGTTTCTATTGAATTTGACCACTCAACGTGTAACTATGCAGGAGTATTTGGAATAGATGCTCATCAATGTGATGATATAAGTATATCGATTGATAACCACTCTACTGTTAATAATAATGGAAATAATGGAATAGATATGGGAGGAGTTACTAATTCAGAAATCTCGGTTTCTGATTTTTCACATGTAAATCAGAATTACAATGGTATCTATCTTTGGAGTTCACGTTTCAATACAATTAGTATATTAGACAATTGTACAGTGGATAATAATAGGAATGATGGAATTCATATAGGGAGTATCATCTCTGACAATAGAGATACCGATGAAAGAAATGAGATATTTGTTTCACAGCTATCAACTGTAAACGATAATGATTGCGATGGGGTTTTCTCGGGAGGTGATAAAACGGGAATCACCATTCAAGGTTATTCCTCGGTAAGCCATAATGGTGAAAATGGTATTTTCTACTTAGGTGACGAATCGATAATTGACGCAAGTTTTCCTGACGAAAATGTTGATGATGTTGGTATCAGGAATAACGGAAGTAACGGAATACTGATTGGTAGATGGACAGGTATTGTTTCACCAGATGATCCGGAAGGTGTGTTTCCACGGAATTGCAGGATAGAGCTATATGACCATTTCAAAGTTGAATCTAATGGAAAGAATGGGATTAGAGTCTATGGCGATCAAAACGAACTGATTATGTATAATGATGTAAAGGTTCGTTGGAATGACCAGCGAGGAATTCACTTTTTCGGTGGTCTCAGACACACAATAGATATTTCTAATTCGTTTATTACTGCTAACGGAAGCGGAGGAGATTACTATGGTGGTATTGTTGTAAATGGCTCCGGAACCGTTAATTTGACTAACGTAGATATAGAATCTAATAGATCAACAGGATTGCAATTCGGTCCGCATATTGATTATGTTGATCCGAATAGAGACGAAGAAGAAGAACCTCAACAGCGGGAATTCACCGGACCATTGATAGTCGATTTAGATAATACGGACATCTGGAAAACCGCTCATCATTCCGAGGATGAAAATGATCCTGAATTGGATTCAAGAGGGTATGGTATACTTGTTGATACATATTTTATGCGTACTATTAATCAGGTACTATTCGAAAGCCATGCATGTATATTAACAATAGAAAGTGATTGTCATATTAACAACAACGATGCAAATGGAATAAGGTTCTTTGGACATAGATCGTCTATTGATGCAGAGGGAAATCCAAACGAAACATTATCTAAATTAGAAGTATCTAACTCCAGTATTTATAATAATGGTTGTTATATGAAACCTGATGGTTCAATCAACGGCGATGGTATAAATATACCGGCGCCTCCACGGAATGTCAGTCCTAATTTCTTTATTACTGCGATAGAGCATATCCTTGTTAAGAACAGCGTAATTAATAATAATCAGGGTGATGGTATAAGCGCTGGGTGTCTAATCTATCCTGTACTCGATGATGAGATATTAAATAATCCGGTGATAGTGGTTGACAATTCAATTATCAACGGTAATTCCGAACATGGTCTGAATTATCGTATGATTCCACGTGTATATGCTAATCCCGAAAACACGTTTACATATTGGGGTTACCTGTGGGTACATAACAATTCTGTATTTAATTCCAACGGAGGAGATGGTATTCATATTATTAACGATCCGGAAGACGACGACAGTGATTTCAATGTCGAAACAACCTTTAGATTTTGTATAGATTCGTCTTCCTTTGTTAATAACAGCGGATGTCATATCAGGACAATCGGTGCGATTGGATGGGATGATAATGACGGTGAGCAGGCGATTATACGAAAATGCTGGTTTGAAGGATCAGACAGTGCGATTGTTGTTACTGATCGGGAATTTGAGGATCTAAATGAAGAACATCCGAATATTACCGTATACAATAACTACTTTCTAAACCAGGAGCATATTTGCCTATCACTTGAATCTTTTGAATCTTTAAATTTGTTTTCAATTTACAATAATACTTTTAAAGCCGGATGGGGTGCAATTGATGCAGCGGTTTCGTTTACCAGGGCATGTGACAATGAGTATGATGTAATCGCGCACCCCGATTCGGTTTTTAATAATATTTTTTCAGGTGGCGTTTATGCTATTGTTGATTTTGGTAACGCTGGTGAGGATAACCAATATGATTATAATTGTTTCTTCGAGCAGAGTGGTGATTATTGTGATGGTGATTGTGAGGTTGATTTTGACGGCAATCATAACCTTCTGGACCCTGTTGATCCCAAACTTTACAACCCCGCAGAAGGTCCAGCCTTACGCTGGAACTCCCTCTGTATTAATGCCGGTTGGAATGGTAATGATGATGAGCTTGTAGATCGTACGCTTATTGACGAAGAAGAAGACTTATGGTTCATTACGCCTAATGATATGGGATGTAATGGAGGTCCGTTTGCCGGAGTACTCGATCTGAATCATTACAATATTATGGATGGTGAAGATATCGCCGATCTTGAATTTGAAAATCATCCGGAATTTGAAGGTGAAGCAGATGGTCAAGCATTAAATGTCCCTCATCTGCCGCGTGATGATTATGAAATTATTAACAGCGTAATGATTGATAACGGCGACGCTCTTAATATATTAAAGAACACTGCTTTCTATATCCATGAAGATGTTAGTATTCATGTTCTCGGTTCTATTATTGCCAACGGTTTGGATGATGATGTAAGATTAATTCGCTTTGATAAATTCACTGACGAAGATTCATGGAACCAGATTTTCATTTACAACCCGGATGAGAACTGTTACCTTAATGGTTGCGATATATATAATGCAATTGAATGTGTGGATGCCTGGAGTAGCGTAATTGCGGATCCAATACTGTATATTGAAAATTCGAGGCTTTGTTATGCCGACCATTATAATCTGCGGGTTTCTGGTGAGGCTAAAGTTCGATGCCTATCCACCGAATTCCTTCATAGCAATTGGTCTGGTATCTACATTAAAACCAATACATGGAACACACATATTCAACAATGTACTATAGCTTATAATGGCTATGGTACACACAACCACGGAATTGAAATCAGAAGTAATTCCTATCCCACGATCATTCTAAATACAATTAAGTACAACGCCGATAATGGTATCTATTTGTATGATGCAGGTAGGTTAGAATTGAATGGTTGGGATTTTGCTGAAGAAGTAGGAATAGCAAATGATATTTATAATAATGGTCAGAATATTGATCAAAGTGGTAATTATTATGGAGCAGAAATACGTGTTAGGAACGAGTCTGAACTCTTTGTAATACATAATAATATCTGGGATGTTGATAATTCAGAACCTTTCGGTTTACGCCAAGGGAAACTTATATCCAACCACCCAACAAATGGCTTACCTTGTATGGCAACTAATAATTGGTGGGGAGATGGTTGGCGGGATACTTGGCCGCTCGTTGAAACTGTAGCTGAAACACTTGCTATTCACTTCTATTGGGATGTTGTAACTCCTATATCTGTAGATCCTAAATCAGAAAATTACAATGCTGTTGGAGATCGCAATAATCCACCAAACTGGAATGATGATATAACAGATTATGAATTAGGAGTATCGGCGCAAGAGCATGGTCAATTCCGGCAAGCTATTTCATACTTCAGACGATACATTGCATCTCATAGAGGAAATAATCATAAAATTAATTCATTACAGCGCATTTTAAGCTGCTATCGCGCCAATGATGGAGATCTTAGTGAGCTTAGCGATGAATTTATGAGCATATCGAGACAGTATAACAGGAATTTCCAGTCTTTAAGCTGGGTCGCAAGAAAACTCGCCTGTTACTGCGCATTGTATTCAGGTCATCCGGAAGAGGCAATAGAGGAATTTGAGGAAATTATTGATGAGGCGCCCTATCCCTCCGATAGTCTCTTAATTTTAGTTAATATCCTCGATATCAGGGAGATGATGGAAGAGGATCACATTGACAGAGCCTATGATTATAGCGCTAAAATTAATGAGCTTTGCAAGATGCTGGATGAAGTTGATGAAGGTCGAATCGGCAAATCTTCGTTACTTCCTGTTAATTATGATATAAAACCTGCCTATCCTAATCCTTTCAATTCGTATACCAATATCACCTACTCAATACCAGAACCTTGTCTGGTAAAAATTACTATATATGGCGTCAATGGTCGATTAATAAAAACATTGCTTAATGACCAAATAGATGCCGGGAATCATAAACTTACATGGGGAGCTTCTAATCGACCGTCCGGTATTTATTTCTGTCGAATGGAGACGATGTCATACAAGCACACTGTTAAGCTTTTATTGGTTCGATAAATACTATGAGAATGTTGATTATTGTATTATTAGCGCACTTATTTGTTAACTTAGTCAATGCAAAACCAGAGATGATCTGGGCACAGACATATGGGAATAATCAACGTCAGGGATGTTCTAACACAATTCAAACCAATGACGGTGGTTATATCCTTGTTGGTTCTGATGACTCAAATCTTCAGGAGACCTGGAGCGATTTCTATGTTGTTAAAACAAATGAGGATGGCGAAGAAGAATGGTCGCGTTCATTCAGAGGATCAAGACCTGATTATT
>JAVCDD010000172.1 GCA_030765125.1 Candidatus Hatepunaea meridiana | reverse complement strand
TAATAGCACAATTTCGGTATCAACCGAGGTTCCGGAGCTTGTGTTCACAGGTAACAGTTATTTTAGGGAAAGGGTTAGATATGGGGCTCAAGAGGAAGTTAAAAATGGGGATGATAGGCGGGGGTCCAGGGGCATTTATCGGGGAGGTTCATCGTAAAGCTGCGAGCATGGACGGAGGAATCGAACTTGTAGCAGGTGCATTTGATATCAATCCCCGAAAATCAAAACAAATGGGCAAGCAGTTATGCCTGGATTCCAAGCGTGTATATGGGAATTACCGGGATATGATTGAGCGTGAGCTTAAGCTTCCTGTAGGCGAAAGGGTCGATTTTGTTTCAATAACAACGCCTAACAACTGGCATTTTCCGATAGCGGTGGATTTTCTGCAGGCAGGTTTCCACGTAATGTGTGAAAAACCGATGACTTTTGATGTTGCCGAGGCCAGGAAGCTGCATAAATTGGTAAAGCAAAAACGTCTTGTTTTCGGACTGATGCACAATTATACGGGTTATCCTATGGTCAAGTTGGCACGTGATATGGTCAGGCAGGGCGAGCTTGGAAAAATTCGCAAGATTGTCGTTCAGTATCCCCAGGGCTGGCTTGCGACTGCATTGGAGCAGACAGGTCAGCAACAGGCATCATGGCGAACCGATCCTAAGCAAAGCGGCGGTTCAGGTTGTATGGGCGATATCGGGACGCACGCGGAGAACCTGGCAGAATACATCTCTGGATTGAAGATCAAGGAAATATGCGCGGATCTGACAACCTTTGTCAAAGGCAGAAAACTGGAAGATGACGGTAATTGCCTACTGAGATTTAATAACGGAGCTCGGGGAGTTCTTCATGCAAGTCAGATCTCGATAGGTGAGGAAAACAACCTTGCTATATGGATTTATGGTGAAAACAAGAGCCTGGAATGGCATCAGGAACAGCCGAACTATCTTTATGTTAAGGAGCCTGATGGTCCCGTCCAGGTCTGGCGGCGCGGCAATGATTATGTAGGTGCCAAGAGCCCCGCTGCTGCGCGAGCTACAAGACTGCCTTCTGGTCATCCGGAAGCTTTTTTTGAGGCTTTTGCGAATGTCTATCGCAACTTTGCTGATACTGTTCGAGCCAGGATAACAAGGACAAAACCTGATCCACTCGCGCTTGATTTTCCAGCGGTTGGTGACGGCCTTCGAGGGATGCTGTTTATTGAAACTCTTCTGGCCAGTACCAAAAGCAAACATAAATGGACCAGGATGAAGAAGTAGAAGTAATTCATATTAGTTTGACCCGGATTTCCCATATTAAAGTAGCGCATTTGATATTGATTTGATAGTATAGAGCTTATGGATACCGCTCAAGCCAGTTTTGACTGTTCTGATTTGGAGAACCCAATGAAGATATGAAGAGCGGGCATCTTTGAGTACAATGTAAGTTAATATTAACTCATGTACGAAAGGAGACCCGAAATGAGTATCAATTATATTGGAGCAGATGTGGATTGCATGATGACAGAAGTGGCAATCGAGAAAAATGGCAAGATCATAGATAGAGACCGTGTACCCACAAATATTAAATCTCTCAGAAAATGTCTCGGTTCAATCTCTGGCAAAAAGGCAATGGTGGTTGAGGAAGGTCCCATGGCTGGTTGGCTATATCGAAATCTTAAATCCGATGTCGATCGCTTTGTAGTCTGCGATCCCCGTCGAAACAAACTGATCAGTTCCGATGGTGAGAAGACGGATGCTATAGATGCAGGGGATTTGGCAGCCCTGTTGCGAGGAGGATATCTTCGTGAGATTTACCATACAGAAGATGAAAAGCGTCTGGCTCTCAAGGATGCCATTGCTATTTATCATGATCGTGTTCGAGAAGCAGTTCGCCAAATCAATAAGTTGCGTGGACGTTGCCGATGCCATGGGGTATCTGTCCCTCGAAGAGTTTTAAAAACCCCCGCATTTCGTAAAGAATGGGCTAACCAATTAAACTTACCGGATTTGGCCCGGCAACTCTCGATACTGTGGATCGGTTTTGATGCGGTAACTAAACAAGTGGAAATGGCAAGGAAAGAGATTACAAGACTCAGTAAATCATATCCCATTATTTCATTTTGGAAGGATTTGCCTGGGATTGGCCTCATTCGTGCGATAACACTTTTTGCGTATCTGGACACGCCTTGGCGATTCAGTAGCCCCAAAAAACTATGGAAGTACTGTGGGATTGGTCTGAGGCGTTTTACGAGCGGTAGCGATAAACAAGGCTGTCCAAAGCCAGGTAATCTCCGATTGTTTCGGGGGGCAAATCGGAAGCTAAAGGACTCTATTATGGGTGCTGCCCTGAGTGCGATCGGGCAGTCAAATAATCAGTTTGCGAATCATTATAGAAAGATGGTACAAAATGGTGTAACCTTGAGTAATGCCCGTCACACAGTAGCTCGTAAGATGCTAACAGTGATGTGGGGTATGTGGAAAACTAACAGCCGGTTCAATGAAAGTTTGGTCTGAAATCATGAGTGGTGATCACTGTGACACAAGCAGGTTTTCCAGGTTAATGGACATGGCGTGTTTGGGTTTATTTTCTAACCGGAGCCCCTTTTTCACCCATGAGCGCCTTCGTTGGCAGCTCCCACCCAATGCATGGGCCCGGTCGGTTGTGCTACACCCAGATGATCTTCATGGGCTCCCATTTAGGGAAGCTCCAAATAGGTGGTTGGTGACATTTTATGTGATGATTGCCCCATTGAGCACAGTAAAGATCAATGATGCCCTCTGCGGTTACCTGGAACCTGTAGTCAGTTTTTCTGAAGCTGAACACTCTGATTGAAGACAGGACAGGAGTTGCTGGTTTTATCCGGCTAATGGTGTTAGAATAGGTAACAGGATGCCTTACGAAGAAAAGGTAGACAGTAGTGAGATTATTGTCTTGACTTCTTGCTCTTCATAGGTGGGTGAAAGACGCAAGGATGCCCTGCGAGTCAATTTTGACCGAAAACTGAAGGTCGAATTTCATGGAACCAAAGTCACCAGCGATGCAGGTTTGTTAG
>JAVCDD010000067.1 GCA_030765125.1 Candidatus Hatepunaea meridiana | reverse complement strand
TTTTATAATTGTTTGAAACATTAAAAGTTCCGCGTAGGGGCCGATTTATCGAGCCCTTTTGCATAAGTAGAAGGGGCTCAATAAATTGGCCCCTACGCGAAATTCGCACTTAACAAAGTAATGCTACGTCAGGCATTAATATCTGACGCAACATTAATTCAGAATTATACGGAGAAAAATAGATAAAATCAAGCATTGGCGCCTAAATCGTATAGAGTACGTCTAATAGTACCTTTGGTAATCTCCAATATTGGACTTATCGTGGGATTGAATCATGATTGATTTATACTTGAATAATAGTAATATAGTCCGGTTTCTCCGAAACCGGGAACCAACTATAAATCAATAGAATATCCCCGGATTAGGAGAATCAGGGTTACGATACTGTAGACAGCTCGCAGCTTCACAATCCGGTAACAAGTTCCAATAATTAAGGGAGCTATGTAAAGATTTCAATAAAGGATTTAAACCGTAAAATAATATGACAGCACACTTGACAAAGAAGTTTTTATTCGTTAAACTCCTTATGTTAAGGTGTAGTTGCGCACTATTTTCATTCGCGTAATTCTACATGCAATTTCATCTTTAATTTCATTTCAGAGTGGATCGCCTGCGATCCCATTTAAATTAATAAAAAACGGAGTTACGAATTATGCAACTGAAAAACAAAACACTGTTTAGCGCGACCATTATCGCGATGCTTCTTTGTATGATCTTCTATGTGCCTAGTAATGTAAGTGCGTGTACTATCGGAGTGGCATCCGGAAACGCCACCGCTGACGGCAGACCGATGCTTTGGAAAAGCCGCGACGTGACCAACTACCTCCAGGAATTTCACTATTGTGACGAAGAAGGAACTATCCCCTTCATATCTGTTACATACAGCGGTGAACTCGCCAAGTACTACGGCGGGGTAAATGCCGCGGGTTTTGCGATAGGGAACTCAGACTCTTACAACCTCGGCGCATCATCCGGTTACGACGATGGTCGAATCCATAAGAAGGCTCTGGAAACCTGCCTCACTGTGGACGATTTCGCGGACATCCTCGACTCGCTTATAAATGAAGCGGGCGGTGTGCTGTTGAACTCCAACTACGGTGTCATCGACGCCTTCGGTGGGGCGGCAATGTTCGAGTGCGCAACCTATTCCTATACCCGATACAACGCCAGTGAGGAAGGTGGGTTCATCGTCCGGGCTAATTACAGCTATTCAGGTGACCTGAGTAATCATGATAATCTGGTGGCTTGGGGACTTTTCCGCCATGATCGCGCCTTTTCCTTGTGGAATGACGCAGCGAACGGTAATACTCTGACCCCGCAATATATTTTCCGGCACGTTGCCCGTGATCTCGCTATTGAAGGCGCTGACCCCTATCCACTCCCGTACGACGGTCAGATCGGCGACTACCCCTATGGCAGCATTCCCAATGCCCAAGCCATCTGTAGAAATAAAACCCGCAGCGTCGTGGTGGTTCAGGGCGTTCCGAATAATGAGGATCCGGATGATGCAGTCCTGTGGACGATGTGCGGCAACCCGCTTGCCTCCGTTCCGCTGCCACTATGGGTGCGCGCCGGTTCGGTTCCAGTCGAATTTGATGGCAACAATGGGAGCCTGATCTGCGACCGGGGAGCGGAACTTGCCGACTGGATATGCGACTATGTAAATCCGGATAGTGTGGTTAACACCTGGAAGCTGACCAACCCACTGGGAAACGGTTTGTGGGACGACATCTTCCCTTTGAGTGACGGAGTCTTCAACGACGTCAACACTTTCACGAATTCGGAAGACTACAACGACGACAACCTGGTGCAAGCCTTCCAGAACGATATGGCTACGCTGATATATAATGATCTTGTGACTTGGCAGCCGACTATTCCAGAGTGGACTAATGTTCCCGAAGCGGTGAATGGCGACGAGGAATCATTGATCGAGTTTACCGTTGTCGGCGCTGACGCCGATGGCGATCTGTTAACGATTGCTTTTAACAGTGGTGGACTGCCAGAAACTGCCGAGTTCACGGACAACGGGGACGGCACGGGTGACTTCTACTGGCTGACTGATCTTGCCAGCGCGGGCGATTACACAGCAACGTTCACGTTAAGCGATGCAATTTATTCGGTTGACGCAGTAGTTCCGATACATGTTAGTGGTGCTCCAGGACCTGAGGAAGCATTTGCTTCAAGCGAAACGACTATTTCCGGTAGTGTCCAAGGTAACTATACGAATACAACCGGTAGCGATGATAGTTACGAAATCCTGACTGAAATATCTTCAAATAATAATCCTGCAAAGAGAAGATACAGTTTGTTGGAGCATGTCTGGACATTTGAGATTACAGGTTCCGCCCTTGAACTGCACGCAGAAGCATATCGCAGCGCTAACAATGAAGGTGACAACTTCATCCTTGCCGGTTCATTTGATGGTCAGAACTACACTAATTTGATTACTGTAGCCTCCGATAATGAAGCTGAGGAAACTGCACAAATCGATGGGGATGCATACGGTCAATACTATGTGCGAGTTACCGATACTGATCACACAGCGGCAAATCTAAGCTTCGACTCGTTCTATCTTGATATGCTTAGCATCACCTATACGACCGGTGATGTGCCGAACCGTGCTCCGGTCTGGATGGATGTGCCGGTTGAGGTCACCGGATACCCTGATACTCCGATTGAATTCAGCGTAACCGGTACCGATCCCGAAAACGATGATCTGACAATCACGTTAATTGGTGAGGGCGATCTTAACCACACTGGTAACGGAACTGCTGACTTTAGCTGGACCCCATTCGAACTCGGCGACGTCACGGCAACGTTTAGAATCAGCGATGGTGAATATAACGTCGATACAGATGTAACTATCCATGTTGTTGAAGCGCAAGAACCCGGTACTATGATCGTGAGTGCCATAGATTTGACCGAGAATGTGATTAACCGGAATTTCACCACTTGCATTGGAGTAATAACCATTCTTGATCCATCGGATGCCGCAGTTTCAGGCGCAGTGGTATCTGCAGCCTGGAGCGATCTTTACAGCGCCAATGTGCAGGGAACAACTGATGAAAATGGTCAGGTAACATTTCAAACAGAATATGTAAGAAACCCCAATGGCTACTTCACTTTGACGATTACCAATGTTACAAAAGTCGATTGGACTTACGATCCTGATAACAGCGTAACTACAGCCGAATTAGGTGTGGGTGATGTTGGTGCGGGCTGGGGTGGTCTGACCCTTAATCCAGGCGAACCTGTTCCGGAGGTTGTGATACTTAATCCGGCATATCCCAACCCATTCAATGATTATACCACAATCCGGTTTGGTTTACCAGAAGATGAAAAAGTACGCATCACGGTTTACGACATGATGGGCAGGCGAGTTGCAACCCTTACAGACCGTTATGCTAATGCAGGTTGGCACTCGACTATCTGGACTCCTCGATTACTTGCCAATGGCGAGTATATCGTAAGAATGGAATCGAGTGAATTTGTGAAAACCAGACGCATAGTATTTCTGAAGTAGTTTCTAAACAATCGTTTTATTTCAAGGGCTAAGTCTTTAAGGTCATCTTTGACTAAATTAGGTTTAGCCCTTCTCTATTAAAGGGTGAGCGCCGATACTTGTCCGGTTTCAATTCCGGTAAACGACTGACGTGACCAGGCGGTTTTAACTTCATTGAGAATATTTTTTATATACTCGATTAAAACCTTGCTTTTGTTGATTCATTATCATATATTAAGTACGGATAATTGAGTATCTATTTGGTTTTATAACCTAATAGATCATACTCAAACCCACGGTAGTGCTGTCAGGCAAACAATCATTTTGCTGCATCCGACAGAGGGGGAGTGATATAGGATCTCAGGACTGCCCAATATACTTTCACCAGTAGATTTACAGGATTAAACGCCTCGCTGTGCGGTATGCACAAAGGGCGTTTTTTGCTTTTTTGCACTGTTACCGTCGCATGGTCTAAAGAGACCTTATAAATAAACGTCTAAGACATCTCAAATTGGCTTAAGACACAGAAGCTTAAAAATTTCATTTCACAATAATAAAGGAGAAGTAAAATGACGTACAAAACAGTTATTATCCTGACGGCTATGGCATTGGTTTTAACCGTCAGCAGTGTGTCTGCTCAGGAAATCCGAGAAGTCGGATTTTATGACACGCCGGGGACAGCCTATGCCGTTTTCGTAGTAGGTGATCTGGCTTATGTGGCGGATCATGATGCGGGTCTTCGAGTGATCGACGTCTCCGATCCGGAAAATCCTGACGAAGTCGGATTCTATGACACACCGGGGAGAGCCACTGACGTTTTCGTAGCAGGTGATCTGGCGTATGTGGCGGATCTTTGGGAAGGTCTTCGGGTAATTGATGTCTCGGATCCGGAAAATCTCAATGAAGTCGGGTTTTATAAGACGCCGGATTATTCCCATGGCATTTTCGTAGCGGGTGATCTGGCATATGTGGCGGATCGGTTAAGCGGTCTTCGCATGATCGACGTCTCCGATCCGGAAAATCCAGACGAAATCGGATTCTATGACACGCCCGGGGGAGCCACTGACGTTTTCGTAGCGGGTGATCTGGCTTTTGTGGCTGATGGGGAAGGAGGTCTTCGAGTGATTGACGTCTCCGATCTGGAAAATCCCGACGAAATCGGGTTCTATGACATGCTGGAGAGGGCTTACAACGTTTTCGTAGCGGGTGATCTGGCTTTTGTGGCAGATTGGTTCGGTGGTCTTCGAGTGATCGACGTGTCCGATCCGGAAAATCCAGACGAAATCGGGTTCTATGACACATCGGCTCGAGCATTGGCCGTTTTCGTAACGGGTGATCAGGCTTATGTGGCTGATGGTGAAGGAGGTCTTCGTGTGATTGACGTGTCCGATCCGGAAAATCCAGACGAAGTCGCGTTCTATGACATGCCGGAGGTAGCCGTTGATGTTTTAGTATTGGGTGACTTGGCTTATATGGCGTACGGGCAAAGCGGGCTCCGCATCTTTGATATCTCGGATTTCACTACCCCTCAACCGGAAATCTCTGTAACTCCTGAGATGCTTGACTTCGGTGAGGTTGAAATCTGTGATAGCAAAGAACTTACGCTCACTATTTACAATGGCGGTAATCAAGATTTAGTCATCCCTGAAATTTTGGTCGATAACGACTGTTTCAGCACCATCTTTGAAGATGAGATGGTCATCGTTCCAGATGAAGAATGGGATTTGACAGTTACATTCGCGCCGGAAGAAGTTGGAGACTTCGAAGGAATGCTGATCATCATCTCTAATGACGAGGATAATGGAGAGATCCAAGTTGAATTGCATGGTGTCGGAATCGAGTGTGAAATTGAGTATTTAGAAACCGTCCTTTGGGCTCAAAACAGCATGTGGTTCAAGCAGGGCGCTGAGGTTCTGTCAGGTAATATCTGGGTCAACGAAGAAAGTGAAGGACCATTCCTGAACTCCAATTGCCCGCTGTCGGTCGGCACAAGGGTTCAGATTGCCACTGACATAGAACTTAAGGGCGATTTCATCAAAGTCAATCCTCACGCTGTGATCGACGCCGAGGTTACATACAATCGGCTGGAAAACAACGGCACGATCAACGGTGACCTGATCACACCCCTTGAACTGCCGATCTCGGTAATGCCTGATTTTCCCGAGTTTGAGTGTGGGGATGAATCGATTGAAGTACCCCGAAACGGTAATATAGAGCTTGAAGCAGGCATTTACGGGCATCTGAGAGTAGAAAGAGGTGGTACTGTAACCTTCACCGGTGGTGTTTACACATTTCAATCGATAAATTCCCGAGATAACAGCAACCTCATATTTCTGGAGGAGAGTGAAATTCGGGTTAAGGACAAGTTTGTTACTGAGACATCGGTATATGTAGGTCCCGACGAAGACGGTTCTATTACTGCCCGGGACATTGTTTTTTACGTTGAAAGCCAGAACGGCAACAACGGAAGATTGGGGAGTTCTCCTAAAGCTGCTGCCATAGGGATGAGCAATAACTGGCATGCTAACATCTACGTTCCTAACGGAACTCTCTGGATTCGCCATGAAGCAACTGCCGAGGGAAGTTTCATTGCCAGAGACATTATTGTTGGTATTGGGGCATCAGTTACGTTTAACGGTGGATTTGTAATTGCACCAAGTGAGCCGGATCAGATTCAAATCCAGTTAATGGTCGGATGGAATTTTATCTCCACCAATGTTGTACCCCTACTGAACATGTTCGAGGCGCCTGAGACCCGCGGTCCGGATGTGGAACTGATGTTTGAACAGCTCAGAGCTCCGAACGGTGAGCATTCTGTAATACTTGTCATTGATTACAGCGGGTGTTTCTGGTTTCCCAGGTATGAATTCAACAGTATTGCTTATTGGAACCTCACTAATGGACTGCGAGTCCTGGTGTTGGAAGTGGAACAAATCATTTGGGATGGTGTGAGAATCCCACCTGATACGGATATTCCTCTTCAATCGGGTTATAATTTAATAGCCTATTACCCGGAGTATGATCTGAATGCCCATGATTTCTACCCTCTCTCCCCGATAATTGACAATGTTGTCATCGCCAAAGACGATAGTGGTAGATTCATGTTGCCGGAATACAACTTCTCAAACATGAACCCATGGCACGCGGGTGAGGCATACATTGTAGAAATGGCTGCTGACGCCGTGTTGAACTATCCCGATGATCCCGGTGAAGCACCGGTGATTTTTGCAAGTGGTGATCACTGGGAATTCACAATCGCAACCGTTACCTCCATGAGTGTACTCGTCACAAAAATTAATGGACCTGAAGGTTTCCAAATTTCCGCAGGAGATCAAATCGGTGCATTTAACCAGAACGACGAATTTGTCGGCTACGGTGATGTCATCGATGGAGAATGCGGAATAGCAGTCTGGGGAATCGATCAAATGCAGCCGAACCTGCCAGGCGTTGACAGTGAAGAAGAATTCAGACTGGTCTATTGGGATGAAGATCGGGAAGACGAAATCGAAATCGAGGACGTGGATGTCGTCTTTGGCGAAGGTCTCACATATTTAGAGAATTCCTATATTGTACTCGAGATTTTTATCAATGACATGGTCCTTGATCCTGAGGAGCTGATTTCACAGCTCAAGGATTATCTGCTCGATCTTTACAACGAGAATGAGATAGACGAGGAGAACTTTAATTTATTGTGCGAAATTCTGGACTCTGCCCTCGATATCCTGAACGGTGAAGATATCGAAGGCGCTATAGACTGCTTGAACCAATTCGTAGAAGAGGTCGAACAGGCAGCACCTGACAACATTTCTGAAATTCTTGCTGATGAGCTGATAACAATGGCTCAGCATATCATCGATCAATTGAGTAATATTGCTGGGGGTGCCCCAAGTCAGAAGCTGACGATCTCCGACCCGCTTCCTTCCGACTACTACCTGTCTAAAGCTTATCCAAACCCGTTCAATGCGGTGACAAGGTTGTCATTTGGCGTGCTGGAGGCATCGCGTGTGATAATCGGAGTTCATGACATGTCTGGCAGATTAGTGGCGCGTTTAGTGGACGCTGAACTTGAAGCCGGTCATCACACGGCAGTTTGGGATGTCGGATCTGTTCCGAACGGCGTTTACCTGATGCGTATGGAGGCGGCTGATTTCAATGTTGTCCGTAAGGCAATTCTGATGAGGTGAGGGTTATTGTTTAGTTGACTTAATAATTTAAGCAAATAAGTGATAGGACGGTTTCCTGTCACAAAAAACAAAGGAAAAGTAAAATGACGTACAAAACAGTTATTATTCTGACGGTTATGGCATTGGTTTTAACCGTTGGCAGCGTCAACGCCCAAGAGGAATTCAAAGATGTTAGGGTAGATCTGAGAGCGAATTACTCTCCTCGACCTCCTTCAGCGGCAAGAATTGATTTGTCAGTGGTTCCACTCGTGTTAAACATCAATGATCCCCAGGCATTCGCAACAATTACGGCTCTGGTACTTGACAATCAAGACAATCCGGTTGCTGCGAACCTTCTTGTTAATTTCACAAGTACGATGGGGAGTCTCTCACTATTATCTGTTGCCACGGATGCAAACGGTGAAGCTCATAACACGCTGATGCCTGGTATAGCATCGGGAATTGCGAGGGTTTCCGCTACCACCCGAAGTGGTGATGACCAGATTTTCAGTAATGTAGTAGAGGTGGAATTGGTAGAAGGTGTATCGGTTGAAGACCATATCATCAAAGTTCCCGTAGATTACTGCATCGAAAGCGTTTATCCCAATCCGTTCAATGACTATACTACAATCATGTTTGGGCTCCCAAAGGCTGGGAAAGTGCTGGTTACTGTTTACGATCTGATGGGCAAGCGGATTGCAACTCTAACAAACAGCAATTATCAGGCAGGTTGGCACACAACGACTTGGACTCCGCACTTACTTGCCAATGGTGAATATATCGTAAGAATGGAATCCGACGAATTTGTGAAAGCCAGACGTTTGGTATTCTTAAAATAACCGGGAATAATAGTCCAGAGTTCATCTCGAAACTTTGGATGAACTCTGAACAGCTTGAAACAACCGGTTGAATACAAGGGCTAAGTCGTATAGCAGTCAAAACTCGACTAAATGCGGCTTAGCCCTTTTTTCCGCATAGAATTCAAGCAGTTATTTACGTTTTTGGTTATCTTACTAACCTTTGGAATAGGCTTCACCCAGATTGTGTCGATAAGCTTAACGACTTCGGAATTAATTGGAACTTTGGATCCCAATGACTTTCAGCAGGATAGATGGTTGTCGAAGCGTAACAACGTTCATTTTTACTTTATACCGACCCAGGCATCTTGGTTTAATCGGGTAGCAGTTTGGTTTGGAATACTTGGAAACAAGCTTTGAGAGTTGGTAGTTTCATGTCTGTTTACATGTTAGGAAACGCATCACCGATTTTGTTGAGTTTTACAATGAAGCGGTAACACCATCTAAATGGAAGACCGAGAAATCTATTCATGCAAACCTTAACAAAATTACAAGAACTTATACAAGAAGTACTATCATTTGTCAACTCACAACATAGGTAAACAACTTCACCGATAATGGTTATAAAGTATAAATCACATCTAAAAACGCTTATTATTGACAAACTCCTTCCAGGAGTTGTCTATAGTATTTGTTTTTTATTACTCCATTTTTCAGACGTTTCTGCCGAAAATAACGGTCCTTGGTTCTATAAAGGCTATAATTATGGATCACAGGCAAATTATAATCCTCTCGCACTGCATGTAAATTCTTCCTTTGATATACTGCAGATTACAAACCGTAACAACGATCCATTTTCCATCTCCTACGATAGAGCTTTACACAATGTAACCTGGAATCTGTCACATGCCGGTTCCGTAATCAAGCAGTACGGTTGGCGACGATTTATTGAGACTGAAGTCTTTCCCACAACTATTTCGTTGAAGAATGCCCAGTATTGGCCAAATTACAAATTGCACCTGATTGGGGGAGGAATGACTTACATTGCCATCACAGAATGGTTCAAATACCACAGATATAAATATCCCCGTGTTCTCTCGTGGATCACGATGGGATCATATCACTTCCTGAATGAAATAGTTGAGAATAATCGGTATGTTGGTCCAAATGTTGATCCGATTGCAGATATCATGATTTTCGATCCACTCGGAATTGCACTTTTCAGCATCAGGGGAGTCCCTCAATTTTTTGCCAATAGGTTAAACATGGCAGATTGGTCATTTCAACCTCTATATGATTTCAGAACAAGAACCTTGGTAAATAATGGTCAGAAATTTTCCTTCAAAGTCAAATTACCCTATCTCAATCGCTGGAGCTTTTTCTATTTAACGGGCACTGAAGGTCTGGCAGGATTGACTTACAAGTATAAAGATTCTGATAACATTACTGTGGGATATGGATTATCTGCCAGGGAATTAAAGGAAATCGATAACAACACCGGGGTGCGAACACTTACCACACGGTTGATTCAGACCGGCGGCATCTTCTACGATAGGAATAATTCACTCCTTGCATCACTTATTTTTGGCGGTCCACGCGGTTACATCGCACGAATGAACATTTACCCGAATTCGTTAAAAGTCAATTTCAATTCACCAGGCTTTGTTATTGCATATCAGGATGATAATACAATTACACTTGGGATTATTTTTCACTTTGTAATTATATCACCTGGATTTAGTATGAAATGAGCCAAACCTATAATGTTGATATACGCTGTCACTACTGTCCGGTTAAACTTCTTTCTATTAGCCCAAAACCAACATGGACATGGTTTTCAAGGGTCATCTAACTAGTGTCTGACCGGAAAGCCCCTTTTTTTTCATTCCTGCGAAGGCGGGAATCCAGATAACTTATTGTTTCTCCTGGATTCCCGCCTTCGCGGGAATGACAAAAGAGGGTTAATATCCAGAAAAACGGAGGTTTTCGGTCAGACACTAACTACATAACCCGGATTCTCTGAAACTGGGAACTATTTATCTAATTTCATGAGTATCCACGGATTCGGAGAATCCGGGCTACGTGACTACAAAGCCTTTGTGGGTATGGGTTAGAAGGTGTGACGATAATGTGAAGGAAGGTAACGATATAGGAAGTGAGAAAGTGTATACCCGGTTTCGGAGAAAACGGGCTACGTGACTACAGGCTTTAAGTGACTGATTTTTAAGTTTTAAATAACCACCCAAATTATTCAAACAAAATCCAAGTTTTCTTTGACAAAACGGTTCTCTTATATTAAATTGTAGTGAGGAGAAATAGAACAAATTATTTTAACCTAAGTCAGGACAAGCTTCTGACCGATGATTGTCAACTCCAAACCTTTGAATAATTTCAAGTTCTGCAATGATGTCAACTCCACCCTGCAAGTGCTTTTTGCATTGGCAGGATATATATTTTGCGAGGATAGATATGAATAAAACCCATTCCATCTCTGTGAGTGCGGTGATTACCGCAGTTCTGCTGGTTTGTGCCTTCCACCCAGTGTTTCTGTTTGCGCAATTTTGTACACCACCTGATAGAATTTACCATCCTGCGGATTCGACAATTTACTTCACGACCCATGGTATTCGTTGGTGGGATGATGATAGCGATTTCGGATACGTCTTCAGGCTCAAGGATGAAGCTCACCGGATTGAACGATCGTCTGATCTTATGCAAGAGAGATTCTCACCCGGAAGGAAGTTGACTCACGATAATATTTCAGGACGGTTGTATTCAGGAGAGGTGGACAATTGGATAGTATCTGAAAACGGAGGAGACAATTGGAGAGAAGCGACCGGTCCACAAAATATAGAGGTTGGTATACCAGGAGAAAATCCGGAGGAATCTTTTCGTATAGGGATTTACTGGGATGGAGAACGATATCCATGGGAACTATATTCAACATCTGACTCATGGGAATCCTGGGATACGAGCAACGTCACTGATTACTGGAACACGGTTGATTATTCGAGTTTCTTCACGAGACGGAACGGATGTATGATTCGTTTCACGCGAGCTCGCGACCGACTCGAGTTCTCAAGCGACACCGGCAGAACCTGGATTGCCGGCGCGATCTGGATGGTGAGCTTGTGCCAAGGGCGGCTCCAAGACACACCTGGGCGGGTGCAGGTGACGAATTCTATCGTGGTTTTCAGGGCATGATCTTCTGGTGTATATCCGATTCGGGACGGGAGATCCGGGAGGTCTTCGACTTTCGTGATCACGGTCCCTATGATTATGTTAATGAAGGTGGTTTTCGCTGGGACGAAGGCTATCTAATTACTACTCTCAATCCGGGTGAGTTCTATGCTATTATCGATTCCACATCATGGGACTCATGGGGAATAAAGATGGACATATATCACTGTTGGGATTATGGTGAAGAAATCGAATTTATTCGATACTATATGCCGGATTTCGAACCCCGTGATCCTGAATCGGTCAAACCCAACATCGCTCCTTTGCCTGCAACAAATCTCATGAATGTCTTTCCTAATCCAACCAACGGTGGTGTAACAGTAAATCTTGACAAGGGTATCAGAAATGGATCGCTTCGGATTTATGATATAACTGGACGCTATATAGGAAAAGTATATCTTCCTTCATCTGAAGGAATTACCACATTTCAATTAAATTTAAAATCTATACTCGGAATACAGGAACCATCAGGTATCTATCTGATGGTTCTAAATGCTGATAGAAATATATATAACAGCCGCATCACAGTCGTGCGTTAATCGGATCAATACAGGAATCAAGGATACGTTTTATGAAGCGAATAAATCCAAAGATAATTAGCGTGGTAATCATAGCAATTCTGCTTATTTGCACCCTCAACCCGATGACTCTGAACGCGAATTTTTGCATACCATCAAAAAGGTTTTACAATCCAGCGGATTCAACCATTTATTTCGCTATTGACGGTGTTCGCTGGTGGGAAGACGACAGCAAGTTCATCTACATATTCAGGCTCAAGGATGAAGCGCACTCGATCGAACGAACATCTGATCTTGTTGCACAGGATAGTTTTTGGATTGAGTGGCCTGAGATCCATATGAATCATGACAATATTGAAGGACGACTGTATTCTGGTAGGGTCGATCATTGGATAGTTTCTGAAGATGGAGGGAACAACTGGAGTGAGGCGGAAGGTCCACAAAATGTAACCTTAAGTATGGCTAGAGAGAATCCAGGTGAGTCATTTCGAAAAGGCAGAATCTTAGTAGAAGAACGAATCCGCTCAGAGCTATATTCATCATCTGACTCTTGGGAGTCTTGGGATACAAGCAATGTCGCTGATAACTGGAACACGTTTGATAATTTGGTTTTCTTTACAAAACGGAACGGATGCCTGATTCGCTTTCCTCACTCCCTTGATCGACTTGAGTTCTCAAGCGACACCGGAAGAACCTGGATTGATGGTGATCTGGGTGGTGAGCTTGTACCGAGAGCATCTCCAAGGCACACCTGGGCTGGTGTTGGCGACGAATTTTATCGCGGTTTTCAGGGCATGATCTTCTGGTGTATTTCTGATTCAGGACGAGAGATCCGGGAGGTATTCGACTTTCGTGATCACGGTCCCTACGATTATGTGAACGATGGGGGCTTTCAATGGAACGAAGGATATCTGGTAACGACCCCCAATCCGGGGGAGTTCTACGCCATTATCGATTCAACTTCCTGGGACTCCTGGGGGATCAAGATGGATATTTATCACTGTTGGGATTATGGTGAAAGAATTGAAATGCTTCGATATAATATGCCAGACTTCGAGCCGCGCGATCCGGAATCGGTCAAACCTGACATTGCTCCAATACCGGTAACAACACTTCTAAATATCTTTCCGAATCCGACCAATGACGGTGTGACAGTTCATCTTGACAGGGGAATCAGGAATGGATCGCTTTGGTTTTACGACGTTTCCGGACGGTTTATAGGAAAAGCTTATCTTCCTCCCTCTGCGGGACAAACCATATTTCAATTGAATTTGCAATCAATACTCAAAGCGCCAGAACCATCAGGCATCTATCTGATGGTTCTAAACGCGGACGGAACCATATATAATCGCACCATCACTGTCGTGCGATAGTAACATCAACCTAAACGAAAGGTCATTATTATGACAAAACGTTTGAATTATTCGAAGGTTGGCGTGGTGTTTTTCGCCGCGCTGATCTGCAGTCAGGTCGCTTTTGCGGACATAACTCGTTCCCACGCTGGAGCGTGGGAACGCATACCTTACCATTAAATTACTAACATTTCCCGTTCGCGATTTCCTCATTCCCAACTTGATTGGGAATTCAGCAAATCCTTGGTTTCTCTGGATTCCCAATCAAGTTGGGAATGAGGCGTGCAACTCGTTTCCACGCTGGAGCGTGGGAACGAGTGTCTTCCCCCAAAACTTAAGCGTTTCCCGACCTCTTTATTATCAGGAAAAACATTTCGGCAGGATAAGATCCTACCCTACCTAACTGAAAGCAAGCCTATATTTTATAATCTATTAGTGTCTTTCCGTTATGAATGTGGCGAATGTTATGAACGCTTGAATGTCTTTGTATGTAAAAGATGATAATTTTCCCCAATATGCAACCCGTATTACGAATATTTTTAAATTATTTTCTATTTTATATATATTAAAATTTTGATAATGTCCCTGTATAGTTTTTAAATACGCTCAACTACTGTCATTCTCGTGAAGACGGGAATCCAGTTTAAAGTTTGATAAAGACATCCTATTGATAAATCAGTATGTTAGTTTAATTGGTTAGGGTGGAGACTCTCAATCTGGATTCCCGTCTTCACGGGAATGACAGTGAATAGATACTTCTAACAAT
>JAVCDD010000201.1 GCA_030765125.1 Candidatus Hatepunaea meridiana | reverse complement strand
CGCATGCGCCACCGTGCAAGAACACAGCAAGCCTTTCTACTCCGGTATTATTAAGTGAACGCGCAGCAAGCTTCGCTACTCCGGTGTTATTAAGTTTATACATTGCTGAGCTAAAGGCATAACCGATTTGTTGTATTGTTGTATTGTTTCAGCAATCAAGCAATATAACAATGAGACAATTAAACAATTTGGCAATTTATCAATAAAATCCTTGACGTAGGGGTTTATATTTATTATAATGATTGACCTGCCGGAGTGGTGGAATTGGTAGACACACCATCTTGAGGGGGTGGCGTCTAAATACGGGCGTGCCGGTTCAAGTCCGGCCTCCGGCACTATTTTTTTACCACGAAGAACACGAAGGGCACTAAGGATAATTAGTATCTGGACTAAAAGAAACTACCGTCATCCCGAAACTTCGGGATGACGTGATAAGGCAGTTCTGTACTTCATTACATCCTGACACTTCAATACCGCGATACTCCTACACTCCTACACCCCATCATTTACTTTTCGGGAATTATAATTTTATCACCAGATTTGATCTTTCCCTTCTTCGCAATCCTGTTTATCCTCCTTATATCATCAACACTAACACCATAAGCTCGTGCAATATCCCACAATGTATCGCCCCGCTTCACAATATGGATTGTTTCTTTTTTATTATCACTATTACCCGTTCTAACAGGTATCTTTATCTTTTGTCCTTGCTTGATTTTCCCGCTTTTCTTGATACCGTTGATCTGCTTTATTTCAGCAATGCTCACATTATATTCTTTCGCTAAATCCCATAGCGTGTCACCTTTTCTTACGATATAAACCTGATGGTTTTCTTGAGGTATTATAAAATCTTTCTGTGTTGCTTTACTGGAGTCAGTTTTCTTAACGCTAATTGGTATCTTAATTTTATCACCGGGTTTGATCTTTCGATGATTTGTGATTCTGTTTATACGTTTTAATTCATAGACAGAGACACTGTTTTTCTGAGCAATCGTCCAGAGATTGTCACTCTTCTTTATTGTATAGATATAGAATTCTTGTTTCTTACTTTTAGCAGGACTTTCACCTGAAGATGGAAGCATGACCTTATCACCCGGATGTATAACAGAACGATTCGTAAGCTTGTTTAAGCTTTTTGTTTCATTTAGGGATACTCCGTAACGCTTGGCTATATAGGAAAGGTTCTCGCCTCTTTTTACAGTATGATAGTCGGGAATATCGCCTTGCCATACGGTTGGTCTGGGAGGTTTAACCCAGATGGTAAGTTTTTGACCCGGGTGAATGTAGCGCGAACGATAGAGTTTGTTCCATTGCCTGAGTGAGGCTACGGTCGTACCATAGCGCCTGGCGATGTTGGTCAGATTGTCCCCTTTGCGGACTGTATAGATTGATTTATCACGCTCGGGTGACGCTACGTACTTAGGCGCACTTTTAGTATTCTTCTTATAAAAGTCGGAAGGAATAGGGATTAACAGCGTCTTTCCTGCATAGATTCTATTTGAAGAATATATCTTGTTTTCTCTTACCTTTCGAATAGCCTTTATAGTTGTTCCATAACCACTTGCAATTCCGGAAAGGGTTTCGTTCTTTTTTACGACATGCCTGACTAACCTGCGTTTTTTCTCCCGCGGGATATTTGGTAACTCCGTTATGAATTTATCAACCGTTCCGTGTGGTAAATACAATTTCGTAGAATCCCGATTCGGAGGCGTACACCACTGGCGAATCGGGTAATTTAATTCTCTGATTTTTTTTATATCGCTTCCAACGATCCCGGCGATTACTTCCAGATCAATGCATTCGGTTACAAATACAGAATCCTTCGGGGGGAAGGATTTGAATTCCAATTCCTTAAATCCATAAGCAGTTGGATTTTTAGCTATAGTTGCCGCTGCGAGATAAAGAGGAATGTAATTGCGAGTTTGTCGCGGCAGTCGTTTCAGTTCCCAGTAATTCCGCGTATTATATTTTTTGATATGACGTGATACCCTTCCCTCGCCGCAATTATACGATGCTAAAGCCAGATACCAATCATCGAAATCCACATACAGTTTTTTCAAATACCTTATTGCTGCATAGGTTGATTTTTCCGGATCGCGGCGTTCGTCGTACCAATAATCAATTTCTAAATCAAATATCTTTCCAGTTGATTTTATAAACTGCCATAAACCCGATGCGTGGGCATAAGAATAAGCGTAAGGCTTGAAGCCGGACTCAATCATAGACAAATAGACTAAATCTTCCGGCATTCCTTCTTTTCGCAATATTTCCTTCAGCATAGGTATGTAATACTCACCGCGTTCCAGATAACGAGTGAAAACTTTACGTCCTTTGGTTTGAAAGTAAGTAATGGAGTTTTCAACTTTTTTATTTATAATAATCGGGATTGGCGGTAGGACATCGAATGCTCTGATTGCAGAGTCTATAGCTGATGAATCGAATTCTACTTCCGGTGGAACCCATACTTCCTGGAGGCTAACTGCTGTATCGGCTTCGGCTTCTTCTGCACCGGCTATAACAATCTCGAGCGGGCTTTCTTCTGGCAGCGTATCAACTTCAGCCACATAATCGGAATAGAAATACCGGATTTCACTTAGTAGATCGGAATAAAAGTCGGAATATTCACCTATAGAATCTTTATTAACCGACGAGATAATCAAGGTTGCCATTGCATACAGATAACCGGCGCTGAACATCTCACCTTCATTGCGAAAATCGGTCGCATGTTCAAGCAATTTAGCGGTAGTGTCCAGTTTGGCTTCGATTGGAAGTGAGAGCACTGCCTCGTCTATTTCACGGAACAGGAGTTTATTGGATGTGTTTATTTGTAAAGAATCGTTTGATGCTTCATCCTGTTTGATTATCCTGTCATCAGTTCTATCGGATGGAATTCTTCCTGTTGAATAACATCCAGTCAGAATAATGCCGATTATCAGGATTATTAAGTATGTAAGGTGTTTATTCATTGTGATTTATAATAAAAGCCTATTTTCCTTTAATAGATTCATTAAGAAGTAATTATTAAACTTTATTATATCATTCCGAACGAAGTGAAGAATCGCTATGGTAGGAGAGTTTGGATTCTTTACTTCGTTCAAAATAATATGAACGTAAAAATATAATTCTTATACTTACAAATGTCAAGCATCAAAGGATTTACAATGTCTGTTGCTTTTAAGTATAGGTTAACCCAATATGGTTGTTTTCAAATAAGGCAATGCGGATTAACCAGATTGAGCAGATTTAATAACAGAGTATTTCGTAGTCAGATAGGATATAATGCGAGTGGCGCAAGCGTTCCTGCCTGCCAGATTATTTATAGGGCTCGGTACAAGTCCGACTACAGGATATTTCGTAATCAGGTAGGATGTGATGCGAATAGGGCAGGCGTTCCTGCCTGTCAACTGTTTGATAACTAAAATCTAACTTTATAACTATGATCGTACTTATGATAAGTATAATAGCCTTCAAAGCCGTAGCCTCTGCCGGTAAAGTGCAAACGTATAACGGGTTCACCATACAGATTTAACTCACCGACACCAGTGCCATTCGATTGAATTATTATTTCACCTGAAACATGATCTGCTCGATAATTACCTGTTTCATCATTATGCGGGAAGGTTCCTTCAATAACTAATCTGGCGCTCTGATCAAGTGGATCCGTACTGAAATCCTCAATGCGTATTACCCAGGTCGGATGCATATAATATACCCAGCTCTGAGTGCCCTCTTCATTCACAATCTCTTCAACAAAGGGAACGGAACGTGTAATATTCATCCAACCATTAACATTCTTGGGATCTTGGCGTGCATCTGAATACTCAATAATTAGATGCAGGTTGTCGTCAGTATCTGTATATATTTCGTTATTGCGATTATTACGAAAATTCCGTAATGTCACATAAGTATATTCAACATCGGACGGTGTTCGAATTGCATCATTAACAATTTGTTTGTCAAATCTGAGTGTCTTAAATTTCTGATCCATATAATTATTATAAAATAAGGTGTATGGATTGCCCGAAACACTATCAACGGTTGGTATTGCAATCCAGCCACCGGATAGGATAGTTTCCCAGTTGTTGGTATGCGAGGCATCCTCGAGGAAACCTACAGATTCGTCCATATGGTCGAATACCATTCCGACAATATCCACTGTAACCCAGGCAAGTCTTGAAATGTTGCTGCTTGTAGGCTGATAGACATATCCCAATGGTTGCTCAGAGCAACCGGATAGCAAAACGGTAAGAATAAGCAGCGTAAAGCCGAGGGTTAATAATGAATTGAAGTGTTTAGGTATTTTCATATCGCTTCCGATGGTGTTATTTTCTATCTGAATGACTACTACTATATGTTACAAAATATACTCACAATAGTCAAGTTTTATAGAGGTAAATCAAAGGATTTTGTAATGTCAAAGTGTTGGAGTGTCGGGATTACTTGATACTTGTTACTTACCAACAGGCATCACAACTAACTTATCATCCTTGAATAACGGAATAATCAAATAATCTCGTTTTGTATCATAACCAATATCCGCCGGTGAAGGAACATTTGCTACAAGTTTAGTAATCCTATAAAGTGTTGAGTCAGGTGTTAACACCTGATGCAACTCCGGATCCAAAACGTAAACACATGATCCTTCCCAACTCGAGAACGCCAGTCTGTTGTCGTTTAATTGAACTACACCGTCCAGTATTCCTTTCGGTGAAATGGCAATAGCTTCAGTTTTTCCTTCCTTGCTGATCTTGAATATTTTACCATCAGTCATTGAGAGAACCAGCAGTCCCAAATTACACTCGATTACACCGTTTGGTCCTTTCAGATCACCGTTGGAATATATTTCAACAACCTTACCTTCTTGAGAAATGCGATAGAGCGTATTTCCTTGAGTATCCGTTACGAAAACTGCACTATCTGAAGCAGGCGCGGCATCATTAAGGAATCGTGCACCGGGAATAGTCACCTCTCCAACAGGTTCTCCATTGTATCGGTTAAAGATGCGAACAATTCTGATGTCACAAACGTATAATTTGTCACCAACGATTGCCATTCCTTTTGGTGCGTCTAACGTAATAGCTTCATCAGCGCCATCAATCCATTTCAGTTTAACAATCTTACGTTCCGGATTGACGATTGAAATAAAACCGTTGTCATCCCGCCCAATAGGACTGCCGTTGATATTCGACACCAGGTAGATGTCCTGATCCGGCACATATAACGCTGATTCAGGAGTCTTAAAACCAACGTCTTTTAATGTGAAACCAGCGTGTTTCTTTTCCTCATTCCGATATCCATCAAATACGCCTTTCGCGAATACAATCAACAGTAGTATGGCTATCAGGATGAATATGTTTTTTTTCATAGTAAGTACCGTTATGTTAATTGCGAAATAATGTTAATTTACATAGATGTGGGTTTTCGGTCAGGTACTATTTAGCAATTCAATTAACCTGATTTGCTTATGCCGTTGCCAATTGATTTACCGCTTAATCTATCCAGAAATATCTTTTTCTCATATAACTCAAGTATTATATCAATATTATCCTGCTGAGTATCCCTTAAATCATCCTGCGCGTCGATAAGATCAATATACGTGCCGTCGCCGAGTTGAAAACTTCGATGCACAGTCTGATATTCATCTCTCGCTAACGGAAGAAGCTCACCTTGGTAAAATTTATATTGTTCATAGACAGATTTTAGTTCCTGGGTCAATTGTAAGCATTCGGATATTAATTCAATACGGTAGGTTTCCAGTTCAGCTTTAGCTCTATTCAATTGTGCTTTCGAAGTCTGGACCTCACTGGCACCGCCCAACCAAAACCAGACGGGAAGGGATAGTTCAAGTTGAAACGCCCAGGAGTCAGTATCATCAGGGAGCATTTCTTGTCTATGAAAATATGTTAATTCAATTTCCGGCAGCCAGGCAGTGGATGCAAGTGTTTTTTCATATCCTGAAATGCCAACCTCCGCCTGAGCCGCTAAGACTTCCGGACTCGATGCAAAAAGATTCGATTCAACAATGCGGGTCGTATCTACAGGATCACTTACTAATGGTGAAATCAATTCAATATCGGTAAGATCATAATCTGTTATACGAGAAAGCTTCTCAAAAGCTGTTGTCCTTGAGCGTTGCGAGGCTCTCAGTTCATTTTCTGCTCTGGCAGCTTCGACTCGCGATTTACGAACATCCAATCGTGAAATTCCACCATGCTCGTACACTACTTGAATATTGGACCAGCATGTTTTTATGCTGTCCCTGTATTCCTTATTGACTTTTACTTTCTCTGATGAAGCCCAAGCTTCAAGGTATGTTAAACGAACTTCAGATTCCAAGTCGAGCAGTACGCCCAGGCTCTCATTCCGTGCTAAATCGATATTTACATCAGCCGCCTTTTTTAACCAGATATACCGGAGAGGAAATTCGAAATCCTGTTCGATGCATATTCTTCTTTCCGCGAAATCCGATAATCCCTCTTGCGAAGGAATATCATCCCACCGGGTAGCCAGAAACGGCGCTGGTAATGCTATTGCATTTCGACGTTCACCTCGCGCTTCATCTACAAGACTCTCAGCTATCAAAGCTTGAGGATGATTAGAGATTGCATTTTGAACCGCATCTATTATCGTCCAGGGTTTTGTCGATGCTGACTCTACCGATATTAGTAAAACCAAAATCCCAACAATAATAATCATACGCTTTTTTATCAATATTGTTACTCCAATTGTTTGGGAGAGTCCTCTTAGAATGTTTAAAGCATGTAACCTAACCAGATAAACCGGAATTGAATAAAAGGTATTAACACTCGATTAAAATTTCAAAATTCAACATTCATAATTCAAAATAGTAATAATAATTTCTGTCAGAAAAACCATGAATATCAGATATAAGGTAATAGTTATAATCCCCTACTACTAAATTTAGCTTTAATCACCGATAACAACGTCTGACTGCCTGTTTCCATTCTTGTTTTGCCGGTCATGCCGGTCTGTAATTTGCCATTGCGGTTATCAATGAAAGTAATGCCATAAGGTCCCGTATAACCACTGACTTGATCGCTTCTTGTGAAATCAATTCTGTTTAATAATCCTCGCAGTGGGATTGAGCTATCAGCTACAATATCTATTACAATCGGCTGCCCCTGCTTCAGCCAACCGAGCGTTGCTTCCGGTAGAAGTGTAATCGCAGCCAGCGTATCAATCCGTTCTATCTTTAAAATGATACCGTCAACGCCGCATAAACGCACTTTGCCGGATATCGGTGTGATAACCGGTCGAGTTTTTCCGGTAAGGAATTCTGATGTTTCTAATGATCGTTGAAGTCGTTCTACATTTGCGCTGAAAATAGCAACGTCCTCCGGGCGAGCTTCAGCCTGAACTGCGGTGAGTTCCGCTTCGGCGAGCCGAAGTTCGGCTTCGTATAGTTGATATTCCTTTTCAGCTTCCTGAAAGATGGAAAGTGTAACCACACCGGTTTCATATTGCGATTTAATACGGTCTAATTCAGGTTGGAAGCCGTCTAAGGCAGCATGCGCTCTTTCAACACTCCGCTGGGCAATCTCGATTTCTTCGTTGCGAAAGCCTGCCAATATGAGATCAAGCTCAGCTTGAGCACCCTTATACTCGGCTTCAAGCACTCGCAGATGTCCAATACCCTCCTGTGAGGCGATATAAGCCACCGTATCGCCAGCATAAGTGAATTCACCTTCACGCAAGCGCGGCGAGATGAATACTTCCACAAAATCAGGGCGGTCGAATTGAAGCAAAGCGCGGCCCCCACCGGCATCGAGGTAATTATGCTCCCAACCGGAGATCATTTGATCGGCGCCATCATTAGCAATATACCATACCGCTGCCGGATTAAGCACACAGGGTCCTTTAACTGTGTGAGGTATCGGAACTGTTCCAGCCAGAATCAGTACTGCTATAATTAGTATAGATAAGACTAAACGTCTTTTTACAGGTGTTGACACTTTAAGTTATTTGTTGTATAATTATTAACGGGAACAGAGTTGTGTGAGGTGTTATAGCGCTTCTTTAAAGTAACGTCGTTGCGAGCGAAGCGAAGCAATCTCTTTAGTCACGTATATTCAAACAGATTGCTTCGTCACTGCGTTCCTCGCGACGACGTACATAAGTCATTACTTTCGGAAAATACTATAACATCTGACACAACTCAAGTAACGCTTTAAGTTATATCTTAAATCATTGAAAATCAAGCAATCTTAATTAGTTCCTGAAAAAGAACTCATAGAAATCATCAATTATGCGGATGTTGTGTCAGGTTGGTTAGTGATCTCTATGTAATCCTGGCAAAACGAAAAAGTGGTGTCAGGTGAAGCACCTGACACCACGAAACCGTATAATCACAACGTTATAATGTCATTTACGGATTTCCTTCCGGATGATAATCTTATCTTTGTTACTATCATCAATCATCAATTCCGGCAACAATTCCGGCATATCTTCAGGTGACACACCTTCAGGCAGTTCCGCGAGAACACGGACTTCGCGCCGGATTTGCCCTTCATCGCTACGATCGGTTTTTACGTTGACGCTTTGTATCTCCAGACCTCTCGAGTTAAGCTCAAACGCTATTAAGGCTTCAATTTGCTGATCGGTCATACCTTCAACACCGATGCAGATCCTGCCTCCAGTTACGGCGGCGAGGGCGTTCCCACCCATTAGCTTCTTTATCTCTTCAGATGAGATGGATAGGTTGCTTTCACTGGTAAGTACGCTCGATAAGGCGTTCCGTAATTCGAGCTCAACCTCTTTACTTGACCTGTTGCGAGTTACAAGGGATAACTCAGCTTTATCATTCCTGATGTTCAGGTTGCGATTTAATACTCCCTCGATCTCTTTGATTGCATCCATAATAGATGACAACGAAGCTTCATCTTTTAGAGTAAATTCAGCCTTTATCAAATCTCCTACGCATACTGAGTAAGAAGCCGGGATTAAGAGCAAGGCTGCAAATAATGCTACGACAACTCCGGAAGCGACAGCGGTTTTTTTTATGGCAAATACCATTGGATTTCTCCTTTCAATTTTGCTCCGCACTCGAGCCATTGTGCGTTCGTAGTGAAACGGTTCAACCTTTTCATTTGCCAGGTCTTTCAGACCACGTTTAACCTGTTCGGATGGGTTCTGCATTATGACAGGTCTCCATTTTAGATAACGTTTCATATCGCGTCTTTAGTTTAGCGCGACCACGCGCCAGACGGCTCTTGACTGCGGATTGTGATACTTTCTGATGAGCGGCGACTTCAGCCACCTTCATCCCCAGAACCTCGAAAAGAATTAACGCCTCGCGCTGTGCTCGTGGTACGCCTCGCATAGCAAGGCGTACCAATTCCTTTTCCTCGTAAGGTAAAGCTGTTGGATGAGGAATATCCAATGCAGCATCGAGTCCAACGATATGTTTAATCCACCAGCGACGGCACATTGAGCGATGTGTGTTGCTGATAATCTTCAGCAGCCATGACTTGAACGAGGCAGCGTCTTTCAAGCGCGGGAAACCTTTCCAGGCTCGAATCAACGCTTCCTGCAGCAAGTCGTCACCATTCGCTTTCGATCCAGCAAGAGAGCGGGAAAAACGTACCGCGTCGTTGTAGTTGGCTTTAAGTAACTGTTCGAAGTTCAATTTTTTCCAATTTTGACATTACCGGTGATGTTCTATTAATATGACGCATCAAATGTTTGAAAGGTTGCAGATGCTGATAGTTATTTCCGCAGAGGATGCATTAGTGAATAATTTTGTAATTATTTATAACTTAATTTCAATGAGGTTGCATAAAAAGAAAAAAATTACTATTCTATGCATAATTAGGAATAATTCATTTTATTCATCTTCTTAAATCTCATGTTAAGAGTATTGTGATCGAGAGCTTAATAACGAAAATGTATCGTTCTAATTTTACATTGGGTTTATAGTGGCACCAAGTGCACTTCAGTTTGTCAACTTCATTAATTCTGCTGGTGATCCAATACCTGGTTTAGTGCGAGTTCCTGAGAACTTATCTGAATCAGGATGTGATAATATCGGTGAAATTGCAGCTCTCAATATTGCTAAATCCTTTGACCAGCAAGATAAAAAATACATCGACTATGTTTTCTTTCGCAGATTTTCCGATGGTCGCTCATCTCAAATAGCCGCCTATATTATTGATAATTCTGATAACAGACTCACTGAAAACGAATTAGCCAAACTCCACCTACAAGTATGGATTCAAGGATATTCGCCACTGCTCTATGTAAGAACAGAAAGTACAATTGACTTATTAAGCTGCGCCAAGAATGATTATTTCCGGTCAGATAGCGGGAAATGTAAATATGAACCTATAGGAAACCCGCTGAATACTGCCAGTGAAATCGCAGAGGAACTGCAAAAACTTGCAGATGGTCGATTTTGGGAATCTCCCAAAAATAAGAAATTAACAAACTATTCAAAAGCTGCTCACAACTCGCTAATTCAAGCTGTTGTCCATTTTGATAAAGAGGTTTGTGGGGCAAAACACCCTGTTAAACGTCATTTGCTAATATTAATGATATTAATAAAGTACTTAGAGGATCGCAAGGTTTTTCGCAATAAATTCTCTTTTAGTAATTACTTTGAAGATGCTAAAAACTTCTTGGATGTGCTAAAGAGCCATGATCCAGCAATAGTATATAGATTGTTGAAAGATTTAGAAGATAAATTTAATGGGGACATTTTCAAGCTACCTACAGACAGCAACCTTAAACTGACCAGTGATATCCTCAGAGAATTAGCTGATTTCACTGAAGGAAGAACAGAAAATGGGCAACGGAATTTATGGAAATTATATTCTTTCGAATATCTGCCAGTAGAAATCATCAGCCATTTGTACCAGCGATTTGTTAAGAAGGAAAGTGAGAAGGATAAAGAAAAGGATAAAGGAGCGATTTATACCCCACCGATACTTGCTGAGTTACTGCTCGATCAGGTAATGCCATATGATAAGCTGAACGGAAAAGAAAGAATTTTAGATCCCGCTTGTGGCTCCGGTGTGTTTCTTGTTGGAGCTTTTAAAAGATTAATCAATGTTTGGCGACACAATAATAAGTGGGTAAAGCCAAATGTTGAAATACTGAAAGAGACATTGAAAAGCTGTATTTTCGGAATTGAACTGGATGAAACCGCTATTCAGTTGACTGCTTTCAGCTTGAATCTGGCAATCTGTGACGCACTGCAACCTGATGTTATTTGGAATGACCTGAAGTTTGATAAGCTCGTCGGTGCAAATTTGATAGAAACAGACTTCTTTCAAATAATTGAATCACAAAATGATAAAGATACTATTATAGATGATAAATTTGATGTGATAATCGGGAATCCTCCTTTTAAGGAAGCACTGACGACAAAGTATGCTAAGAGTATTAATGAGACTGCTTCAATGGGCGAAGGTCGTGGAAATTTACCACGAAATCAGCTTGCGTATCTTTTCCTTGAACAAATATTTACTCTACTACGTGAAAAAGGTAAATGTTGTTTGATTCAACCTTCTGGTTTTTTATATAATAGTGGAACTCAGAATTTTCGAACCATACTTTTCCAAAAGCACAAAATCGAAACCATTCTCGACTTTGTATCGATTCGAGGCTTCTTTAAGGCAGCAGATACAAAGGTCGTCGCAGTGCTTGCACACGCCCAACCGCCTCCTGAAGATCATTGGCTGAAGCATTGGACTTTCAGACGAACAAGAAGTATTAAGGAAAATATTTGTTTTGAGTTAGATCATTATGATCGCTACCGGATTTCTCAGAAAGAAGCAGAAGTGGATCCATTTGTTTGGAAGATTAACCTTGTTGGAGGCGGTCGGTTACATAGTATATCGAAACGTTTTCGGGAAATGCGTTCGCTAAGTAAATTCGTGGAGGATAAAGGATGGGATTTCGGGGAGGGATTCATTGTTGGTAATATAGAAGATAAAGAGCGAATACTAACAGGCAAACCATTTTTGGAAAGAAATACTTTTGATTCAGATGATATCAATAAAATTAAAGATAAGAATAAATTTGTAGAGTATACCCATTTTGGTAGCAAGATTAACAAGGATCGTTTTTCTCCACCATTGATTCTAATAAAGTTAATTCAATCAATTCCAATCAGATTTTGGGATGATGAATTTATTGGCTATCGCAAAGGAATTATAGGAATTCATGCGCCAAAAGAAGAGGAAGCCAAACTAAAGAGTTTCTATAATGATATAATCCGTAATAAAGGTCTATATAGATTTTTCAGCATCCTGAATGGTTATAGAGCGGGAACCAGTAATGCTACCATGATTGACAAGCAGGACATTGATGCTCTCCCATATCCTGAAGACCTAACTGAATTAGAGTTCGCATATTGGGAAGAAGCATTACGCGAGGATGTCCTTAATTATATGACTGATTATGTAAGACTTGGACAAAATTCGGATTTACTTAGAAAAGCAGCTACCCCAGAACATACCCAAAGTTATGCTGATTTATTTGTGAAAATGCTTGGAACAATCTATGACAATCTGAAAGCGGCTGAGGTGATCACATTGAAAGAGAGTGGGTTGATTTGCCAGCCTTTCTATTTTGGTGAAAAAATAGATTTCGAAATGGACTGGGTAAAGGATACGAATGGTGAACAACTGCGTAATCTGATCTATGATGAAAAGAACCATAGCGCTCTCAGGAACATTAGAATAATACGATACTATGATAAAAATGTTCTGTTAATAATAAAACCGGATCGATTGCGTTACTGGATCAGGTCAACAGCGATCAGGGATGCCGATGAAACTCTGCATGACTTGTATAAATGGGGATTTTAAATAATAAATGAGTATTCTTTCGAGTTCAGACACGCCGAATGATTTTTATATTATTGAAAAACAAACACTTCAATTAAAGACTATTGAATTTGTTTATCACCAATTGTCCCTATGGCGAGATGATATTGAGCGTCAGGAAGAAGAAGCTGAGGAGAGGTTAAACTCGCAATTGTGCAAGTTTTTAAATTCGCGAGCACGTTACAAATTCGAAATGGTTCATTTTAATCATGAAGAGTATCAGACAGGTCGCAGGCGAGTTGATATTTCTATAACTCCAGAAAATACAATGGTGGTAGAAGGGAAGTATTATTCTATTTATGATCCTTTTCTTGTTCTTGAATGTAAACGACTTACTACGATTCTGAAAGATCGTGAGAAAGAGTATGTTACTGGAGGCGAAAAAAAGAGTGGAGGGATACAGCGATTTAAGTTGGGACTCCATGGAGCGGAACTGGATTTGGTGGTAATGATTGGCTATGTGCAGGATAATACCTTGGATTATTGGTTTGGCAAAGTCAACGAATGGATATCTGATCTTGCGTGCCGTAAAGCAACGGATGAGACCTGCACATGGTGGATGGAGGAGAAACTTAGACTATTTGATTTGAATGCGATGAAGGAAAAAGGAAGATGTCGATCTATTCACAGTCGAATGATTAAGAGCGACACCAAAATTACGATTCATCATCTATGGATTGTAATGACTAAATAGGATCTACTGAAAAACCCCTCATTTGAATATGTTTTCTGACACTTTTCAAAGCTCGACGTATATCGGGAGTATCAGGCAGACGCTTTGTAAAAGCTTCCACGTATCCCCTGTCAGCTACAGCTTTAAGCGACTGTTGGAAATTCAGGTCGAAAACCCATGACATCATCATCAGGCGAAAATTGTTACGGTTTCGCGTAAAGCCAAATCGCGCTAGGCGTCCGTTTTCAATGTCTGAAATCAATTCCTTACTATAATTATCATCATTAGGAAAATTTAAAAACACGGCTTCAAGTTCTTTTTTGCTTCCGTTCTTTTCAACATCGATCATAACCTTCCAAATATCAAGTTTATCTGCATCTCTAATAAGTTTGCAAAATAGAAGTGTACGCTCGTCAAGATCGCCTTCTATAGAGAAACGATTGTGATTGATTATAGCTGTGGTGATCCGGTAACGCACCTCTTCGGATAAGTTATCTAATATCTTGTATTTCTCAAGCGCTTCCAAACCCAGAACAGAGTGGTTTTTCGTGGTATCGTCGTTCATCGATCGGTAGATGGATAATTGCGGAAATCGACCAATGTCATGCAACCAACTGATTGCTCGTGATATACGGCGATCTTCTGCCGATAAATCCAGCGCTTCGGTTAGTCGATCCATTTCCACGACAACACATGCAGTATGATCTATCTTCAAACCTACTGAAAAGCGTATGTCCTCATCAGCAAGAAATCCTTCTGTATATTGTTTAAACCAGTGTTTGATCTTTGTAAGTTCGTTTTCGTTCAATATATTCCATCCAAAGAACCAAACCACTTATAATAAATCTTATCATAAGCGCTGATTCCCTGTTTCCTTTCACGAAGTTTCAGTAACGCTCTATTGACATCTTCTCGTAAGGGGCTTCCTTCTGGGAAAGCTATACCGTAGTATTGTTGATCAAAAACCTCTCCGACAATAGAGACCTTTCCTTTTCCAATCGAATTAGCATAATAAAGAAGCACCGGAGCATCATACACTACGGCGTCTACCTCACCTTTCAACAGCAGTTTATATGTATCTTCCGGATGTTTCGTCTCAACGATTCTCGCTCCGATATCTTTTAGTACGGTTACACTGGTTGTTGCTTTAACAGTGGCAACGGTTTTTCCTCTTAGATCATCGGGTTCTGATATATCCGAGGCTAACTTCTGCACTGTTGCGGCTGCGGCAAACTCACCGATAATCAATCCGAACAGACCGATCCCTGTCAACATTACCAGAAAAGCAGCAACCCGCCCCAGCCACCTGCGAGGTGCGAAGTCGCCGTAACCAACGGTTGTTATTGTCGTTACCACCAACCAGAACGCCTCGAATATCCCTGGAAAGTACTTATCATTGATAGCATCCTTACCGCGTTCACTCCACCACAACACCTGACCGCATAGGAGTATAAACAGGAATAGAGCGAGGATGCCTCGAATGATACCCGGTGTAAACAACGATTTTATCGAACTGAAAAAACCTATCTTCCCTTTCGATGGCACCATAATCCGCAAACCTGAATCGAGGTAATGCTGGCTGAAGTCAACGATTTTCTCGCGATCAGCAGTTATCGAGATACCGGCAGTGGCAAGATCAGCCCTGCCGGAAATCAACTCATCGAAGATGTCATTGAATTCAACTTGGTGGTATACATAAGGAACATCGAGTTCTGCGGCAATAGCTTCCCATAAGTCAATATCGAAGCCTGAGCAGCCAGTTTCATCTATGATGATGCAGGGGGGAAAGGGGCTGATGGCTACGGTTAGGGAGTCTTGATGTTGATTAGATGAAGCAACGGAAGTTGATAACAAGAAAATCAGAATTATGGTAGGGAGGACTTTCATAACGGTGAATTTAATTATGCTTTAATTAATCTATTGCTGTATTGTTATATTGTTGTACTGTTTAGCAATACAGCAATATAGCAATTTAGCGATCTTTTGAAGAATATTACACCCATTTTGTCATTCCCGCGAAGGCGGGAATCCAGGAGATACAATAGGTTATCTGGATTCCCGCCTTCGCGGGAATGACAAAATGGGGATTTTCAGTCAGGCACAAATCAACAACATAAATGTGTATGTCATCCTTATGGAAAGCCGATAGGATTATTATCCCTTCTTAGAGCCCGCCATCATCTTAGCTAATTCAGCCTCAACATCCGCACTGCTGCCGCTTCCGTATTTTTCTTCAAGTGATTGGGAAGATAAATCATCAATGCCCAGTTCCTCCCATGCTTCCGCTTCGCTTTCTTCTGTGTTGACTGCTTTTTCCAGATCGTCAAGTGCGGCTAAAGGGCTGTCGCCGGTGTTGAAATCGGATGACGCCTTGGCAAGTTCCTTGCGAATCTTCGAACCCTCAAGGCGGGCTTCCAGGCTGACGATGTTGCGCTTTGAGCCGGCAACCTTGGCGCGAGCTTTGGAAAGCTGATCGCGTAATACCTTGATTAACTGCTCATTACGAGCGATCTCGGTCGTAAGATTATCAAAGCGTTTCTGAACTTCAGCTTTCAGTTCGAGTGAACGACGAGCGTCATCAACGCTGTTTGAAGTTACGGCTTTTTCAGCAAAGCCCTGATATTTAGTCAAATCGGCTTCAGCTTCTTTGTGATCTTTTTGCAGTCTTCGGTTTTGAGCTACAAGCTTCGCAATTCTGGTGGTGAAATCCGCAATCATTTTTTCACTGTCCTGGATAGCGAGTTTACTGTCACGCACGGGATCGGACATTTTCTTTGCTAAGTCCTGACTTTTTCCACGAATTAGATTTGAAAAGGTTTTTAATAAACCAGCCATAATTTATTCTCCTGATTTTTTTACCGCAGTTTTTTTACCGCAGAGGACGCAGAGATAACGGAGTAAAAGAATCTTTACTATCTCTGTGGGTTGAGGTTAATCGCTGTCAGTCACGTAGCCCGGTTTCTTCGAAACCTGGCTATGTGTCTATATAGGCATTGCTTTCAAGGATAGCGCCCTGACAGCGGATTAGTGATGTTACAGACCTGCTCGGAGTGCATCATCGCTGGACTCCAATGCAACCAACAGGCTATCCATTGACGAAGCAAGCTCGCCGACGCTCAGATCCCCAAGTGGCAAGCTGTCCGTAAGCACAATAGGATACTCAGCCGCATCATCGTAATCGTCATTATCCGATGCTGTTAATATACCAAAGGCGTAGGGACGTATCCTGGTGTTGGCATCGAGCAGGAAAAATTGAACCGCGGGGATGTCATCCTCGTTCAAGTCACCCAATTTTGCCACTTGACAGGTCATCACCAATTCCTGGTTTTCGTTGATGGTTGCAACGGTAATGAATGGGGTTTCCGTTCCGCCAATGGCAATATGAACGGCGTTGTCGTGTGATTTAACGTTATATCCCAATTCCTCAAGCGTTTCCGCAACTTGTTGTAATGTCATAATATTTTCCATTGTTGTTCCTTAATATATTTTTCGCAGATTTCGCAGATTTTTTTATCAGCTTAACTTTTTTAGCGCCTTCATCCAGATTGAAGGTTTCTTTCTTTCAACGGGCAGCTCTTTTTGGCTTTTCAATACTTCGACCTCGCTCATATTAATATTGGAGCCTACCATTAATGAGATTAATCCGCCTTCGTCTCCTTTTTCACCGCCGAGTTCGAGGATCATCAGTTCAGGATTTTCATAGTCTTCCGAGGTATCGTATTCAATGACCGTAGCCATAATCCTTTCAAGTCCCGGTTGTATCGGATCGTGCCGGCAACTACCGTATAATACTCCTTGCCCTTTTAGTTGATACAGGATTTCCTTTTCCTTAACGTCACCATCGTCCTCAATATCCACAGTCCATAAGATTTCTCTCACAAATTTTAACTCGTCGAATCTGAAGTTATCAACGTCATCCGGTTCATTGAATAACCACAAATCGCCTCTTTCGATGACGTCACGACGGTTGCCAGCAGCAAATTCATCCGGCTCGTAATAAACAAATATTCCAACATTCTGGTCAACAATCTTGACCACCAACCAGATCTCCTGATCTTCGTCATCAAGATTAAACAGCAGCCACTCAGCGAACCCATCCTCTTGACGGATTTTCCAGACCGACTCAACGATGTAGTCGCGTCCTTTAATCCCTTCACCGCGCTCCATCGAGTCGGAAATGGACTGCTCATCGGTTAAAGTAATAGTGCTTCCCGGGTGAATTTCACGCCAGAAATCGGGTTTATCTTTATCGAACATGATCTTTAAATTATTGTTTGATTGCTTAATTGTTTGATTGTTACATTACAATATTGTAGTTCAACAATGAATCAATCAAACAATCAAACAATCAAACAATCAAACAATTATCACCAGTTAAAACCTATTCCGCCAGATAATTGAAAAGAAAATAATTATAAAAAATACCCAGAAACCCGACCAGAACGATCCGCCATAACCGCTACGGTACATAGGCGGCTCTCCACCGTAATAATGATGCCGGTTCATTAGCATACTCATCATCACTGCATCCGTCATCATGCTGTACATAATCCAACTGCCGCTGGATCCATAATATCCGTAACCTCTATGTTGTGGGTTGTAGTTAACAGGATATGATTTTCCCTTTACCTTGGTTGACTGAGGGATATGACCGGGACGCTTGGCGGGTTTTGAATCATAGGTGGAAGAGTATTGTTTTCCGTATTTTTTATTAAAACCCTTCTTGGCTTCCGCTCTGGATTTATAAGTAGTACCGTTTTTCTTCGCTTTTTTGTATAGAGCTTGATCTTTTTTACTTTGAGCGAGGGATTTTGTTCCCCGCCTGCTTGTCATTTTCTTTGATTTAGACGATGACCAAGCGGATTTTGACCGGCTCCGGCTGGATTTCCAACCTGATGAACGACTGCTGCTTCTGAAGGATCGCCCGCCGCCAAATCCACCGCGCCGGGAAAAGGCGTCATCAGGCAGAATGAGGAACAATCCGAGGACAATGGTCAGCAGTATGATAAAAAGGCGTGATTTTTTGATTCGGTTCATAATTGTATCTCTTTGTAAGATTGCTTTATCCTACTCCGGAGTGCTCAAGCTTGCTTGAGCATGTTATCCTATGTAGTGCCTGACCACGCTCAAGCGAGCTTTAGCACTCCGGAGTAATCGCGACTGTATTAATGCGGATTAACCGCTGCAGTGAAAATAACCGCAATAACGATGAAACTCACGGCAGCTATCGCTCCGGCAGCCGGGTTGCGATCAACTGCCACCTCTTTGGACAATGGTGAACTGGGCAGGAATACCTTATCAACAATAACCCGTGTGAGCACAAGAATTATCAATCCAGCTATCGCAAAGATGGATGTTACAAGGATTTCCTCACCAAGCTGACTGGTTGCGCCAACCAAAGCGCTTCGTGTGATGATTCCCAGGGCAACCAGAAAGCCGCAGAGACTGATACCGGCAGGCATATTATCCTCATCGCCTATAACCTTGTGAATGTCATAGCGTGTTATCAATTGAAACAGAAAACCACCGATGATAAGGATTACCTGTCCTAATGCCCAGTAAACAGCGATGTCTCTGATGCCTATTAGCAATGTTTCGCTGTGTCCGCTGAAAACTCCGTTCAGCATCCAGCCGGTAGCGATACTGCTTCCTGCGACGACGAAACCGGTTCCGACATTCCGGTCTTCAATTAGTTCCTTGTTAATACTGAAACTGTGAAGGATAGCCCAATCATTGATGATTACGCTTAATCTCATCAAGATTAGTGTTGTCAGAACGATGATTGAAACCGCAATAGCATCCTCAGTCAAAGATACGCCGGATTGATAGATCGCTCCGCTGAGGGCGATTCCCGATCCGAGCAGGTAACCCGCAAGACCGACTCCGAACGCAGGATTGTCTTTTTCGGTGAGTTCCAGGTTGAATTTGAAAGGTGTGGTCAGACCAAAGAAGTATTTGGCTAATACCAGTCCGATGAGAAGCATTGCGAAGTGAGACATACCGGTTAATATCTTAATACCGGATGCGAGGATTATTTCCATATTTTCTCCAGGAATTTGGCTTTTAGGCTTTGGGCATTGGGCTACGTTGCTGTCAGAAATCGAATACTACCAAAAGCCTAAAGCCCAAAGCCTACAGAATTTGTAGCGGAGGAGGGACTCGAACCCCCGACACGTGGATTATGATTCCACTGCTCTAACCAACTGAGCTACTCCGCCTGAATAGAATTTATAATATAATTAAAAGCTCAGCTACTGTCAACCTTGTTTACTCATTTCTAACATTTTATTGACTTGACGAGTGAAATTTCGTAAATTTGCTTGAAGAGTTTATTTTACCGCAGAGGACGCAGAGGGCACAGAGGTTTCTTTATCGGTGAATCAATAGTGTCCTTTCAGCGTTTATTATACTAAATCGGTCTTTTCAATAATTTAGTTATTAACCCTACCATTAAATAGTTAACGTTGCGTTGCTGTCAGGTTTCAAGCGAAGCGTAACCTGACAGCCTCCCCGTCAGGTTACGCTTCGCTTGAAACCTGACGGGAACGTGTATACTATTATGCAGTCTGGTTAATAAACCCAACATAAAAAAGAGGTAACAATGTTACGTTCATTATTTTCCAGGTTTTTCATTATAGTTGTTTTTACTGTAATTTTTACCATTAAAGCTATTGCAAGTTACGGTGGTGATTATAGCTGGGCGAGACCCGGTGATAACGTCGAGCACGGGCAGGTCTATATTGAGATTTGTCAAGAAAATGCTCCGCTTATCCTAACGGAATTCGATGGTATCGTTGTAACGGGAGTTCCTTCTCTGGATGCCGTTGCAGATGCATTCGGAGTGTATAAGATAGAGAAAACCTACAATATGAAAACCACACCAAAGGATCCGACAATTCCGGATCTGTCACGCTATTATACAGTATACTTTCCTGAGGCGTACGGTCCGGTTGCTTTGATAGAGGCTTATGAAGCCTGCCCTGAGATTCCACTCGCTGAATTCGTATCCATTAACTATGAGCTATACGTTCCTAACGATCAGCGTTATAGAAACCAATGGCACCTCGCATATTGTAACCTTCCCGATGCCTGGGATGTAACTCACGGCAGTGAGGAGATTGTTATCGGCATAGTTGACGGCGGTCTGGATATGGATGCAAATGATGATGGTTGGCTCGTCATTCACGAGGATTTCCAGGATAACCTATGGCAGAACACTGGAGAAGACCTTAACGGTGATGGCATACTTACCTGGGAAGATGACACTGACGGTGAAGATAATGATGAAAACGGTTACGAAGATGATTTTCACGGATGGGATTTCAGCGGTAATGATAATTGGCCTGACGATTACTGGGGCGTTGATGGTGGACACGGCACACACGTTGCGGGTCTCGCATCCGCGTCAACTGATAATGAAATAGGTATTGCCGGAGCTGGTTTCAACTGTAAACTTATGATATTGGCACACTATTCGACGCAGGAACCTGGTAGGAATCGGGAAGGTTACCGTGGTATAGAATACTGCGCTGAAAACGGCGCCGACGTGATAAATCTATCATGGGGAGGGCTCTATGTTGGTGGTGGAGTTGAAAGTAATGCAATAGCTTTCGCTATCCGGGAAGGCTGTACAATATTTGCGGGCGCCGGTAACGATAGTGTTTATGACCGTAGTCAAAATCGGGAGCATTTCTATCCATGCGCTTATCCTGAAGTAATTGGCGTAGGTGCGAGTGACCAACGCGATTATAAGGCAGACTTCTCCAATTGGGGTGATTTTATTGACATCGTTACACCTGGTGTTAGTATGCTGTCAGGATGGCCTCGCAACGATTATTTTTCCACGCAGGGAACATCTATGTCTTCACCATTTGCCGCCGGAATTGGAGCATTGTTATTGTCAGCCCTGCCTGATCTTGCTCCCCATGAGGTTCTGGAATGGATGCAGCGCACATCTGTGGATATTTCCGAAGTAGGTAACAATGATCGATACCCGGGAATTACTTACCGCATTGATGCGGGTTATCTCCTGCATTCGACCCGTCCTAAATACAGCATATCAGATATGGAATTCATTGAAGTGCGCGGTGATCAAGACGGTCGTTTTGAAAGGAACGAAGTCGTCTCCATTAATCTGGTCGTATCTAACGAAGAGGGCTACGTTGATGCTCACAACGTATTAATAAACTTGGTAAACGATGATCCTTACGTGGTGATAGATACTGATGAGATCAACATCGGTGACCTTGACGCCGGTGTATCGTATGAACTTTGGGATGATGAGTATCCCACCTTCCATATCCGTGGTGATTCCCCTATCCATTATTCGACCAGTACTTTCACAATTACTTCGGATGAGGGGTATCTGGCTTCTTTCGATATAGATATGACTATTCGCCATCCAATGTACCTGTTAGTAGATGACGACAATGGTGACGATTACGAGGAATTCTATCAGGAAGACCTGATTCAGCGACCGATTGTTCACGATACTTGGGATGTCGCTGCCAATGAGGCATTATCACAGGAGTATCTCAATGGCTACAATTTCGTAGTTTGGCAAACCGGTGACAACGAAACCCCGTTGACACAGGAAGAACAAACCCTCATCAGCAATTACCTGGATCAGGATGGGTATCTATTGCTGTCCGGACAATTCATCGGTGACGATATTGGTGAGACTGAATTTCATCAGAACTATTTAAAAGCAAGACACGTCAGCGATAATACCGACGCCCGTCGGTTGTTAGGTATTGATGAGAACCAACTTACCGATGGATATGATCTTTTGTTGGTTGGCGGCGGCGGCGCTGGAAACGGAACCACCTCGCCAAGCTCAATGGAACCACTTGACGGTGCGGAGGCATTATTCACTTACACCAACAACGAAGAGATCGGTGGGATTTATTACGAGGGTGATTATCACCTTGTATATCTCGGTTTTGCAATGGAATCTGTCAGTGGAGGCGGAGGAACGACGACACGGTTAGAAATTCTCGAACGAGTCCTCGACCATTTCTACGACCTCGGTGTGGATGAGGACTTCCATTCCATTCAACCGATTTTCTATGAAATGGGAACGCCCAAACCCAATCCGTTCAATTCCACGACCAGCATTCAGATTAACGTACCCTACAGCGCCAAATACGTTCTGGAAGTTTCAGATATAAGCGGTCGTCATATAACCGAACTTCACAATGGATCCGCAATGCCTGGATTACACACGTATCAATGGAACGCTGAAGGAATCCCCGCCGGTGTCTACCTCTTCAATCTGGTGTGGGCTGAAGGTTCGATGGTTCGGAAGGTTGTATTGGTTAAATGAGTAAGAAAGTGAGAAAGTAAGAAAGGGTGAAAGGGAGTAAAGGGACAAGTAATTTACACTTGCTTCATTGCTTCCTTTCTTACTACTTTTTAAGGAATTAAATGACATATCGCACACATACATGCAGCGAACTTAACGCGAGTAATGTTGGTCAAAATATTAAGCTGGCTGGCTGGACTGCTCGAAAGAGAGATTTAGGCGGATTTATCTTTATTGATCTTCGTGATAAATATGGGAAAACCCAGGTAGTCTTTGACCAATCACCCGAACTCGCTCAGACAGCCCGTGAGCTTCATTCCGAGGACGTTGTCCAGATCGAAGGAACCGTCAGACATAGACCGGATGGTATGGTTAATAGAAATATGAAGACAGGTGAGATAGAAGTAACCGCTGCCGTTATAAATATACTCAGTAGAGCAAATCACCTGCCTTTAGAGGTTGAGGATGAAGAAGAACCCGGATCCGAACTGAGGCTGCGTTACCGTTATCTTGATCTGCGTCGTCCCCGGATGAGAAAAAACCTGCTGTTAAGACATAAAGCCCTCCAATCAGTAAGGAATTTCCACACCGAACTCGGATTCATCGAGGTAGAGACACCATTCCTCATCCGCAGTACACCTGAAGGCGCTCGGGATTATATCGTACCGAGCCGCGAACGTCCGGGATCCTGCTACTCCCTGCCCCAATCGCCTCAATTATATAAGCAGGCATTGATGATAGGAGGTATTGACAAGTATTTCCAGTTGGCACGCTGTTTCCGCGATGAAGACCTGAGGCGCGACCGCCAGCCGGAGTTCACTCAGATCGACGTTGAGATGTCTTTCGTTGAAGAAGAAGATGTTTTCACTCACACCGAAGCGATGATGCAACGTCTGGTGAAGGATACTATAGGGACGGATATTCAAATTCCTTTCCCACGCATAGAATATGATGATGCCATTTCCAAATATGGCAGCGATGCACCGGATATGCGTTATGAGCTTTTAATTAAGAGATGTGATGATTTTTTCAGTGGATCCGGCTTCAAGGCGTTTGAAAACGTTATTAATGAAGGCGGCGGCGTCTTCGGTATCTGCGCCAAAGGCAAAGGAGGTCTTTCGCGCAAGGAACGTGAACGGCTGGAGGAACCAGCGCGAACTCAGGGGCTTGCAGGATTGCTTTCGGTTCCATTTACCGATAAAGGTCTCACTGGTATAATCGGGAAGTTATTTAAAGAAGATAAGCAAACAGAATTGTGTAAACATCTTTCCGCTGAGAAAGGCGATCTATTGCTTTTCGCCGCCGGTAAAGTAAAGCTGACCCTTGAGGCGTTAGGACGCTTGCGCCGGAAATTAGCACAGCTTTGGGATCTGGAAGATAAAAACGAATTAGCCTTCTGCTGGGTTGTAAATCCACCGTTGTTCGAACCGATTGAAGACAGCGACGGCATAACCGCAGTTCATCATCCCTTTACTGCACCGAATGAAGAGGATATTGATAAATTAGAGTCCGATCCGTTAAATGTATACAGCCGGGCTTATGACCTCGTGTTGAACGGTATCGAGATGTCAACCGGCAGCATCCGTATTCACGATCCCGAATTGCAGCAGAAGGTTTTCAAAGCCATCGGTATAGACAATATCGAAGCAAAGAAGCGTTTCGGCTTTTTACTGGAAGCCTTAAGCTATGGCGCCCCCCCCCATGCTGGCATCGCTCTCGGCTTTGACAGGCTGGTGATGCTGCTCGCCGGTGAGACGACTATCAGAAACATCATCGCCTTTCCTAAAACCAATGTTGCGTCATCGCTGATGGATGGAGCACCGGCGGAAATTGAACCTGAACAGTTGCGGGAACTTGGGTTGAAATTGATTAGAAATGAAACCGCAGAGGACGCAGAGAAAGCAGAGAAATAAACCTGAGGAGGATTGAAATGTTACAAAGATTAGTATTAAAGGATTTTACTGCATTTGATAAGCTTGATATGGAGTTTTCACCAGGAGTTAATCTGCTTATTGGAGACAATGGGACGGGGAAGACGCATATCCTAAAGATTCTATATTCCCCGCTTGCTGCATTGAAAGAGGAAAAGCGGATTGCGGAAAAGATTATAGGCGCTTTCTTGCCCAAAGAAAAGAGAATAGGCAGATTGGTAAAACGTGGCAAAAATACTACAGAATCTAACGTAAGTATTTATAAAGATAACAAACTACTTCAGATTAAATTCTACTTGAATTCCAATAGCGATATTAAAGAAAGAGGAAATTGGGGTTCTAATGGTTTAGAATATCCGGTTTATATACCAGCGAAAGAAATGCTTGCAAACGCACCTGGATTTCTATCTTTATACAAAACTCGAAATATTCACTTTGAGGAAATTTATGCGGATATATTTTACCATGCTTATGCCCCACACTTAAACGAACCAATACCACGTGAAACAAAAGAACTATCTGATGCTCTTCAGCAATTAATAAATGGGAAAGTGATAATCAAAGGTGAGCATTTCTATCTTAAAAATAAATCCGGTGAATTAGAATTTACATTACTTGCAGAAGGAATACGGAAGTTAGGCTTGCTATGGCTTTTGATTAAGAGTGGTTCTCTAAGTAAAGGTGCGGTGTTATTCTGGGACGAACCTGAAGCAAATCTAAACCCATCATTGCTGCATCCGCTTGTGAATGTTTTACTGCGTCTTCAAAGGATCGGGTTGCAGATATTTATTGCTACGCATAATTACGTTCTGTTACGAGAATTTGATCTTCAGATGACTTCAAAAGACAAAGTTCGTTACTTCGAATTAAGTCGTAGTGAAGAAACCAATGAGATTGTCTGCCAAAGCGTAAATAATTATCTTGATATTATTCCGAATAAGATATCAGACGCCTATTCTGCAATCTATGATGCAATTATAATGAAAATGGGGGGACTGTCAAGCAATGATTGAGAATGACCTCCAGTTCGATTTTTCCAAGGCATTAAAGCCTGCCAGACGATTTGATGATGAAAATCACGGGCTTTCTCATTGTATGAAAGCGGTTGATTTCATTATTGAACTGAATGATAAGATACTTTTTATTGAAGTTAAGGATCCTCAGCATCCACGCGTGTCAAAAGAAGAACTTACCAGGTTCCTTGCTAAACTCAAATCAAAAGAGCTTGTAAACAAAGAACTGATTCCTAAATGCAGGGATAGTTTTCTATACGAATATGCAATGAATAATCTCGGAAAACCTGTCTTCTACTATGTTCTAATTGCTATTGATGCCCTGACAAAGGCTGAATTGTTCTATCAAACTGATATTCTAAGAAAGCACATTCCAGTTGAAGGTATTCCTGAAAATCCTTGGCAAAACAGGTTTATAGAGGGTTGTATGGTAATGAACATCGATACCTGGAATTTATATCTGCCCGAATATCCAGTATCGCGAATCAGCGAACAACTGACAAGTCTAAAACCTGTAAATAGTATCAGTTAGCTTAATTTGGAGGGTTATGCTTATCACAAGAATTATCCTCGGGATAGTTTTCCTTCTTGCAGGATGGTTGATTGTCCTTGGCAATTACTGGGTGCATAATAGTGCCTTGACGAAAGATATAGTGGAAAAAGCTTATTTTGAATCTTTGGAAATGGATGTAAATTCAGGGAATAATCTGGAATCCATGTATAGGACAATGTATTCTTTTGCCGCAATGCCTTTCTACCCATTAATCGAGTGGGGTGAGGTTGCATTAGCTGATGAGCAATTTGATGGGAAATATCCGAATAACCTCCCAAATCACTTAAAAACAGGAATTCAAGCGATATATACATTTTCATCAGGGCATAGTGCGGAAAATAAATGGTTTACAAAATCAGATTCTGAAGTTGACAGATATGTTAAGAACGAAGTCAACTTTTATTATGAAAAATATCGAAAATGGATGACCAAAACTCCAGAGGAAAAGAAAAAACCGGACTTCTATGTTATAAGGGATTTTGTTTTTAAGCGTGATACATTGTACGGAAAGGATCCTGTGATTCTTTTAATAATGAAGAAATCCTTTGAACAGACAGATTTCAGAGCTGTCGCTTTAGCGCTGGATTTTGATTTTTTTGTGAAACGATTAAGCGAAGGATTGAGTATCTATGCTCCAACATTCCTCGAAACGCATTTCGGTAATGCCTTATTTGATCAAATAAGCGGTGTTGAAATAACATATAATGATGAAATGATCTTTCGCTGGGGACAACTTGATACAACGATTACCATAACCCAGAATGCTAATGAATGCAAAAATGTTGCGAATGAAGACGAAGAATTTTATTCTTATACGGTTGAACTGAAAAGAGCGGAAGCGTGTCTTTTCGGATATATACCGGATATAAAAATGGAATACGGCTCTTATGTCCCTCATAATGGATGGCTTGCAGATAGTATAATGAAATATACCTCTGGTTTGAAACGAGGTTTAACAAGAATCTCTGTAATCGCAGGTATTTTGTTTACAATTGCCATAGTGTTGTTGTTCAATGTATGGAAAAGAAGTAACACATAGAAGTGGCAAGTAACAAGTAACAAGTAACAAGTGGCAAGTAACAAGTTGAAATTTTTGATTCCTGAAAACTTGTCCCAGATCCCGATCAGAAAGCAGCAATAAAACAATGAAACAGTAGAACGATACAACTTTAGATCAATAAAAGTAGGATTTTAAATAGAATGCCCATACCCTTAATCTTTGAACAAAACAATCCGGCTATTCATTGCAGCCATATACCCAAATCGGACATCCCTGACGACGTTCAGGGACTCCCTGATGATTTACGTCGTCAGGAACTTGATCTGCCTCAAGTCGCCGAACCGGAAGTGATGCGTCATTTTGTCAACCTTTCAACGATGAATCATCACGTTGACAAGGGCTTCTACCCGCTGGGTTCCTGCACGATGAAGTACAATCCCAAGGTCAATGAAAACATATCAGCCTTGCCTGGTTTTGCGGGGCTTCATCCTTATCAACCGGCTTCTACAATTCAGGGCGCTCTGAAGATGATGTTGAGCCTGGAAGAGTGGCTGTGCGAGATAACGGGACTGCCAGCCGTGACGTTGCAGCCTGCCGCCGGATCCCACGGTGAATTAACAGGGATGTTCCTGACGCAAGCTTATCACCTCGCAAACGGTGAGCATCGTAAGAAGGTGCTGATCCCCGATTCTTCGCACGGCACTAATCCGGCTTCGATTGTAATGGCAGGCTTTGAACCGGTTCACATACCGTCCAATGAGCGAGGTCGGATAGACATTGCTGCGCTTCAAAATGCCCTTAAGCCAGATGTCGCAGCGCTAATGGTTACCAACCCGAGTACGCTTGGTCTATTCGAGGATCAGATTGACGAGGTAGCGGAAGCAGTGCATAGCATCGGAGCGCTACTCTATATGGACGGCGCTAATATGAACGCTCTGATGGGGTTAGCACGACCGGGGGATATGGGGTTTGACATCGTTCATCTGAACCTGCACAAGACCTTCTCGACGCCCCACGGTGGAGGCGGTCCTGGCTCAGGTCCCGTTGCAGTTATCGCTGAACTTGAGAAGTTTCTGCCGATACCTCGTATAAAGGTTGATGGAGTCGAAAATCCGGATTGGGATTGGGATCGTCCTGATTCTATCGGACGCGTGCAATCATTCTTCGGTAACTTTTCAATATTAGTACGCGCTGCAGCATACATAAGATCGCTTGGTGGTGAAGGTTTTAAGAATGTATCGGAAACAGCGATACTGAATGCTAACTATATCCGCACCAGATTGATGGACATCTATAAACTGCCCTATAATGACCTTTGTATGCACGAAGTTGTATTCTCAGCAGACAATCAGAGCAACGATGGGCTGAAAGCCGTAAACATTGCCAAGCGATTATTGGACTTTGGTATTCACGCCCCGACGATTAACTTTCCGCTGATCGTTCACGAAGCTCTTATGATTGAACCGACCGAAACGGAAACCTTAGGAACCCTCGATAATTTCATTGAAGTAATGCGAAGGATTGACCAGGAAGTAAATGAGACGCCGGAAATGCTGAAAAACGCTCCACTAAAGACACCTGTATTTCGTTTGGATGAAGTTATGGCAGCAAGGAAGCTTGATGTGAAGTACGAAGGATGAAGAGCGAATAGCAAGGACGAAAAAAAAGGTGAGAACCAAAGCCCAGAGCCCAATGACAAAAGACCAAAGACTAAAAATGAACTCCTGCCCAAGCAATACCGAACTGTGCAATATCCGTCAGGAAGCGATGGAACTTGCCGGCATCGGGGTAATCAGGTACAAACTTGATGGTACAATACTGTTTATAGATCAACAGGCTGTATCAATCCTTGAACTGGAGAATGAATATCCGAATCCGAATGATGTAACAGGAAAAAACATTTCAGATCTGTTTGTATATGATTATCCAAATTTATTAATTCGTGATAAAATAATCAAGCAAGGAGAACTGCGATACCTCGAATATGATTTTAAAACCCTAACCGGCAAAGAGAAGTGGGTAAATTTCAGCGCATATTTAATCGAGGATCCAAAGATAGGAGAGAAGGTGATCCAGGTGGTTCTCCATGACATCACATATCTTAAACAACTGGAATTACTTACACTTACTCAACGCGATTTAAGCATAGGATTAAGTGCGATTTCCGACCTGAAGGAAGCTTTGTATCTTTGTATTGACGCTGCAATTGAAGTTTCCGGAATGGATTGCGCTGGAATTTATCTTGTCAGTGAAAATTCAGAACTCGATATTGCTACTTATAAAGGATTCACAAGAGAATTTGTTCAAAGCGCTTCTCACTACGACTCTGAATCACCTTCCACCAAATTGGTATTAGAAGGTAAGCCAATCTATACCAGACATCAAGAGATGTCAATTCCTATAAAGAACACCCGCAAACAGGAAAAGCTGCGCGCAATTGCAGTAATACCAATTTTACATAATGAAAAAGTAATTGCCTGCTTAAATATCGCATCGCATACAATGGATGATGTTCCTGATTCCGCTCGCAATGCACTTGAATCCATCGCATCGCGTGTCGGCAGCGCTATTGCTCGTTTGAAAGCAGAGGAAGCTCTAATAAAGAGCGAAAAGGAATTCAGGCTGTTGGCGGAGAGTTCCAGCGACATTATCTGGACGATTGATACCGATATGCGTTTCACTTATGCAAGCCCATCTGTTAGATTTATACTCGGATATACAAAGGAAGAGATGCTGTCATTATCAGTAAAGGATGTCTTAACGCCTGCTTCATACCGGGATTTCCAGAAAGCTTTTAGACAAAGAAATGAAGCCAAGCGTCTTGAGACAGGGATGAACCTTACAATTCGAATAGAGCTTGAATTGATCCGCAATGATAAAACCACAATCTGGACAGAAGTTGTTACTAACCCCTTGCGTGATGAAAAAAGTCAACTTATTGGAGATATTGGCATAATTCGTGATATTACTCTGCGCAAACAATCTGAAGAAAAATTACTGGAATCGGAAGAAAAATACAGGATTCTAATTGATGACGCTCCCTTAGGCATCTATTACAACGATCTCCAAGGTAAATTCCTATTTGGGAACAAGAAAGCTGAAGAAATTATCGGTTACAAGAAAGAGGAATTGACAAACAAATATTTCCTTAAACTAAAACTCCTCAGCCCTAAAGAAATCATTAAAGCCGCCAAATTACTTGCTCTTAATCAGATGGGCAGATCAACCGGTCCGGATTCCTTTGTACTGAAGATGAAAGACGGATTAAAGAAAGATGTCGAAATCAATACGAGTTTGATAAATATTAGGGGAAAGAAAGTAGTTCTTGGTATGGTTAGCGATATCAGCAAACGTATCGAAACGGAGAAACACCTCAAGTCTTTGATCTTTGAGAAAGAAGCGCTTATTAAAGAAGTACATCATCGAGTCAAGAATAATTTTCAGATCATCTCCAGTCTTCTCGATCTACAAAGCGGCAGTATTAAAGATAAACAAGCATTTAAGCTTTTCAAGGAAAGCCGTAACCGGATCCGCAGTATTTCTCTTATCCATGAGAAATTGTATATATCAGAAAACCTTTCTGAAATAGATTTCGGTGATTATATTGAGAGTCTGACAAATTCTCTGCTATATTCATTTGGATTTACACCAGAAACTGTTAAATTCAAAATAAATGTCAGTGGTATCTTTTTTGAAATCGGGACTGCAATTCCTTGTGCATTGATTATCAACGAACTGGTTACCAACTCGTTTAAGCATGCCTTTAAAGATAACCGGAACGCTGAAATCAACATTCTTCTAATTACTGATAATTATAGGGAATATACATTAATATATGCTGACAATGGCAGCGGATTCCCGGCAGGCTACGACTTGCGGAAACCTGAAACATTAGGTCTGCAGTTAGTTAATACTTTAATTAAACAAATTCATGGCACAATAGAGTTGGAAAACCAAGCCGGAGCTGCCTTCAGAATCACATTTCCGACCGGGAAGTATAAACCCAATAAACAGTAGCCCAGTTTTATCGAAACCGGGCTATGTTACCAATCTAAAAGAATTAAAACAATGTCAAAGATATTAATTGTTGAGGACGAGGGAATCGTCGCTCAGGGTATCCGGAACAAACTGGAGAACCTCGGGCATTCGGTTCCGGCAGTTGTATCATTCGGTGAAGAGGTCATCACTCACGTTGAAGACACACAACCGGATCTGATTTTGATGGATATCAAGTTGGAAGGTAAAATGGATGGTATCCACGCTGCTAAACAACTGCGAAAATCCCACGATATTCCGATTGTTTATCTTACCGCCTACGCTGATGATGATACGTTAAAACGCGCAAAATTAACCGAACCTGCCGGTTATCTGCTTAAACCTTACGAGGAGAGGGATCTGAGTACAATTATCGAGATCGCTCTCTATAAGCATAGTATGGAAAGCAAATTAAGAAAGAGTGAAAGATGGCTTTCTACCACACTTAAAAGCATCGGAGATGCCGTTCTGGCGGCTGATATCAAAGGTAATGTTGTTTATGTAAATCCAGCAGCAGAAGCTCTTACGGGTTGGAAACATAACGATATTATTGGAAAATCATTAGAGGATATTCTGGTTATTGAGAATTTAGATGATAATGAAACTATACAGGAAATAGCTGATAGAGTGCTCCGAGAGGAAGTTACAAATAGATTTACGGAAAAAACATTTCTGATCAATAGATCTGGTGAGAAAGTACCCATCGCTGATTGCTGTGCGCCAATAAATGATGATGAAGGTAATATTGTCGGCACTGTTTTCATTTTACAGGATATTACCAGACAAGAAGACGTTGAAAGGGAAATGCAGGATTTATTAGAACGCTACCAGAGCTTATGCAATAATCTGACTATAGGACTTTACAGGACAACACAGGATGGGAAAATAATACTGGCAAATCCGGCAATGGTAAAAATGCTGGGATACGATACATTTGAAGACCTTTCCGAACGTAATCTTGAAGATGATCTTTACGAATTAGGCTATGAAAGAAAGAAGTATGAAGAAATGCTTGAAGAAAATGGTGAAATCAGGGATTTCGAAACAACTTTGAAGCGGAAAGACGGTGAAATAATCTATGTTCGAGAAAATGCGAAGGCGATTAAGGATAGAAATGGCAAAGTTCTTTATTACGAAGGAACGCTTGAGGATATTACTGAGAATGTAAGACTTAAACTGGAACGCGAGAAAATAGATGCGAAGATCAAACAGATAGAAAAACTCGAAAGCCTGAGTGTTTTAGCCGGTGGAATAGCTCATGATTTTAATAATTCGTTACAGGCAATTCTCGGTAATACCGGTCTGGCAATGATGAATATGTCTTCCGTTTCTCCGGAATACGAAAGACTGAAACAGGTTGAGAAATCTACATTTCGAGCTGCTGAATTAACCAAACAGATGCTGGCATATTCCGGCAAAGGTATGTTTGTAGTCTCAGCAATTGATCTTTCACAGTTAATAACAGAAATATCTCAATTTCTGAAAGATACCGTTTCGAATAACATAGACTTAAAACTGAATTTACAAAGCAATCTACCATTTATGGAAGGCGATTCCTCGCAAATCCGACAGGTTATCACACAATTAGTTGAGAATGCATCTGAAGCAATTGAGGAAAAGAGTGGCGTTATAACAGTTTCTACAGGTGTGATGGAATGTAACAGTAAATATCTCAGCAGTACGTATCTCGATGATGATTTAAAGGATGGCACTTACACTTATGTCGAAATTACTGATAATGGTTGCGGTATGAACACGGAAATCCTATCTAGAGTATTTGATCCATTCTATTCAACTAAATTCGTCGGCAGAAGTTTAGGACTGGCAGCGGTTCTGGGAATTATCCGCGGTCATAATGGCGCAGTTGGAGTTTCCAGTGAACCGGATATAGGGACGACGTTCAAGGTTCTTTTCCCAGTAAAAGTATTTTCCGCTATTGAGAAAAAAGAGGAAACACAAAATGATGATATCTGGCATGGCAGTGGAACCGTTTTGGTTGTCGATGATGAGGTTGCAATTCGAAATCTGGTAAGATTGGTGCTTGAAAAGGCAGGTTATACGGTTCTAACGGCATCTAATGGTCGTGAAGGTGTTGATGTTTTTCGAAAGCACTCTGACGACATTCGGTTAGTGCTGATGGATTTTACAATGCCAAAGATGAATGGTGAGGAGGCTTCCATTGAAATAGTAAAAATACGGAAAGATATCCCCGTAATACTTTCAAGTGGTTATGGCGAGGATATGGCAACTGATTGTTTTGGCGGAGAAGGATTGTCAGGATTTATCCAGAAACCTTACAGCCCGTCTATTCTGCTAAATAAAATACGTTCTGTGCTTAATAAACAGGGGTAGCGTTATATCTCTTTGGAGTGCGCAAGCCATGCTTGCGCTTTGTGTAGTGATTTTGTGCAGTGTAAAAGAAAGCGCAAGCATGGCTTGCGCACTCCAAAGTAATCACATACAATCCACTTCTATTCATTCCCCAATTGAACCATCCCACTCTTAGAAATAACATTCCTTCCTTCATTCAACGAAAGCGATAAACTCCCTAAATCATTAATAAACAGGGAATATCTATCCTTTTCCAGTGGAACGGGTTGAAAGTTCCTTTCATAGTTATTCACATTAATCGGAATCGCCTCTGCCAGAACGACCTTTCCATCTGATAAATGAACCCTGGCGATCAAGCCGGTTATTGCGGATTTACTATAGGATGCAAAGGCATAGTTGCCAAGGCTATAGAAGATTGGCACATTATGATATAATTCAATACCTTGTACAACATGAGGGTGGTGTCCAATAATAAGATCGGCGCCATAGTCTATGCACAGGTGCGCAAGTTCAACCTGATAATCCTTGGGAAATTCCATCTTCTCAGCGCCCCAGTGAAATGATACTACTACAATATCATATTCCTTTGCACACCTCGAAACAGTCTTAATTACATCATCTTCGGCTGGGAATGCCGTTCCGGCGGATGTATCCGTCGCCCAGAACTCTTCAGGAAAGGTTGCTGAAAAACCGAGTAAGGCAATGGTTTGTTTACGAATGGTGAATTTAGCTTCTTTTAACGCTTCGCCGAGTTTAAATCCTGCACCGAAGTGCTGGATTGAGGCAGACTGAAGACTCTGCACTGTTGACTTCAAACCAGCGGTTCCGTAATCCAGAATATGATTATTTGCTAAATTGACTGCTCTGATGTTGGCGCTGAATAACCCTTTCTCAATCCCAGGTGGTGATTTCAATAGGAATTGTTTTTCTATAAAGGGTTCTGTAGCAACTGTAATTGGGCTTTCCAGATTGCCGATAACGAGGTCAACTTCCTGAAAAATATCTTTACACCCATGGAAAGGATAATCCATCCCTTCCTTTTCAAGGAACTCAACAGCCCAGTTACCGAGAAATATGTCACCAACAAAGGCGAGCTTGACGATGCCGGATTTTTCATCATCAGTTGCTAACGTCTTCAGAGGCAAAGAGAAGCTGTATAAAATGAAAATGAGAGTGAAGAAGGTTTTCACTCTCATTAAATCAGGATAATTCATATTTGTTTTCTGTTACTTGATTTTACCAATATTCGCATACCCCTCAAAGAAATAATCAATCGGATCAACCGCCTTTTTATCAATACGTACTTCATAATGCAAATGTGGCGCTGTGGATCGTCCGGTATTACCGACTTCACCGATTTTTTGACCGCGTTTTACTTTTTGTCCCTTGGCAACATTGAATACATTTAGGTGTCCGTAAGCGGTATTATATCCATAACCATGGTCAATAATGACGATCTTGCCAAACCCGGGTGTTCTCTTGGCGTAAATAACTGCGCCTTCTGCTGTTGCAAATACCGGAGTGCCTCGTTCGAGGGAGAAATCCAGACCGTTGTGGTGTTTCCAGCAACGGGTGAAAGGATCGCGCCTGCGACCAAAACTTGAGCTTATATGACCGCCTTCAACAGGGCGTATCGAGGGAGTATGAGCTAATATTTCGTCTTTTCCTGCGAATTGTCTTTCTATTTCAAGGAAGCTTTGCTTTTGAAGTTTGATTTCGCGTTCAAGCTTATCCAGGTTAAATAGCAACTTGCCAATCAAATGATCTTCGTTGGAATAATCAATCCCAGGTATCACCATACCACCGATACCGACCTCGCGGACATCCTTGTCAATCTTAGGAATATCTGCCATAACTCGCAGTTGATCGTCACTTGAGGCTAATTGTGACAGTTGATGATCCAAATCGGTGAGCCGTTCACCAGCTTCGTTTAAGTGTTCCTGGAGGTTCCGGTTTTCGTCCAGAACTTCACTCATAGCGATATTGATATATCGCTGAGCTAATAACTTGCCTGTTGCGTAAGTGACTAATCCGACAAGAATTATGATTGAAAGGAATGCTATAATTGTTTTTGATCGAGAGAGCTTTACAGAGCGCATTTGCGCGGAGCCATCAGATAACAGGACAATTTTGTAATTTCGTCTATTGCCCATAATTACCCCGTAATACAATCATCTCTGATCCGATGTTCAGAACTCCTCCGTTTATATAGAAATATATATTCTATTATCGGTTATGCCTTTAGCTCAGCAATGTATAAAATTAATAACACCGGAGTAGCGAAGCTTGCTGCGCGTCCACTTAATAATACCGGAGTAGAAAAGCTTTCTGCGTTCTCGTACGGTGGCGCAT
>JAVCDD010000370.1 GCA_030765125.1 Candidatus Hatepunaea meridiana | reverse complement strand
TCAGCCGGAGTAGCGAAGCTTGCTGCGCGCTCGCAGGCAGATACGCATGCGCCACCGTACGAGAACGCAGAAAGCTTTTCTACTCCGGTATTATTAAGTGGACGCGCAGCAAGCTTCGCTACTCCGGCTGAGCTAAAGGCATAACCGATCATTTATTTGCTTTAACGAACAAGATTAAGTTTTATCATATTCTGCTGCTTACCGCTTGAAAGTCTTGCAAAATAGATACCTGCAGATTCATAATCACCATTCCAGATTACTATTTTACGTCCGGTAGTAAACTGATTATCTATTAGATTAGTAACTTCACGACCTGAAATATCCAGAATATCCAATGAAACCAAGTCTGTTGTTGGAAGATTAAAACTGATGATCGTCCGGTTATTGAACGGATTCGGATAACTCCGCAGCATTAAGCAGCTATTTGCAATATACGGAATTGATTGCCAAACTGCATCGAAATCAATCTCAAACGCTCCAATATCCGGCGCTTCGCCTGCGTACTCATCTTCCGAAAGATCAAGCAGGACGCCATCATCTAAAGCAAAAAAAGCTGTTCCATTGTCGATGCAAGGAGAACCTTCACCTATCGGGTATCTTCCACCCCATAGGTTAACAAAGATGGGATTCGCATTGATATTCCCATCACGCCAATTTATCTCAACACTCCCATTTGAAACGATTCCATCACGCCCACCTTCGATATTGCAAAAAGCAGCCCATAATTGTGAGCTTTCACCATTAGCATTATTGTAAACTCTGATCTGAGGACTGGTGTTATTCCATAAGATGCAATTCACCAGAGCAGCCTCACTATAACCATATATTTCGTCATACAGGTGGATCCCACCGACAGTCGCGCCTTCTTCTGCATAGGAAGTGTTTCCGGCAATAGTCACATTAATAAACCTGTTATTCAACGAAGATATCAGGTAAATCCCGCCTCCATATTCAGCGCTGTTGTTTGTGATATAGCTGTTTTCAACCGTTACTTCACCATTTCCATGTCCAGCAAATATACCACCCCCCAGACGTCCTCTGTTTCTATAAATCACTACCTCATTCAGGATAGGATGTGCTTCATGCGCTGAACCAAAGCCACCGCCTTCATCGGATATATTATGTGAAATAATACATCGGGTTATGGTCGGCGTACTGTTCCAGGTGCAGTATATCCCACCTCCGATGTAGTTAGATTCATTCCCATTTACAATTAAATCCTCAATACGTGGACTTACACTCGCTTGACAATCAATCCCTCCACCGAAATCCTGAAGACCGTTACGAATGGTGAAACCTTTCAGCATCGCTCTTTCATCTTCATGTCCGGCAAAGCTCACCACGCAATCCCGTCGATCACCATCTATTATGGTTGAATCTATATAAGCAATATCTCCAGTTGTTAGAAGGTAACTGGCAACAACAACGTTCCTGCCTGCGAAAGCAATGTTCTCAACATATATCCCGGGCGCTACCAGTACGGTATCACCATCGTAATACGTAGCCAGAATCCCTTCCTGAATAGTCTGATAGTCTTCCGGAACATTAAAGACGGCTGCCATTGAAAGAGGAATCCTGACGACTAATGTCAAAATTATAATTAAAAGAAAGGTTTTAATAGATAGCATATATTGTTCTTGAAATATGATTCATTGTTTCATTGTTAGTCACGCAGCCCGGATTCTCCGAATCAGGGGAATCATTCTGCGCTCTCAGCGCACTCTGCGGTAAAAACCCTTGAATTCCATTCAAACTAAATATATTTTCTATATAAGGTAAATGCAATTAAAAACGGGGATTTGTTTTATGAATTACAATGACTTTGACCGGCTTGTCGCTCAGACGAGATCGGTCAGGCGTTTTAAAGCTAATGAGGTAGTGACAACTGATATTCTTCGCAATCTCGTCAATTTGGCAAGGATAACACCATCATCACGGAATCTACAACCATTAAAATACATTCTGGTGAATAGCCAGAAGGCACGCGAACAATTGTTTGGCTGCCTGTCCTGGGCGGGAGCGCTAAAAAGTTGGAGTGGTCCCGCTGTGGATGAACGACCAGGTGGGTATATTATTATAATGGGAGATACGAAAATCCGCAATCGCTTCAGTTGCGACCATGGGATTACTGCACAAACGATGATGCTGGGAGCCCGGTCACGTGGATTGGGAGGATGTATCGTTGCTTCTATTGATCGTGAAAAGGTCTGCGCTATGTTCAACATTGATAAGCGATATGAAATACTGCTAGTTCTGGCATTAGGCACACCAGCTGAAGAGGTTAGAATTGAACCGCTGCCAGAAGATGGGAACATAAATTACTGGCGGGATAATAAAGAAGTACACCACGTACCGAAAAGGGCTTTAAGGGATATAATTGTTAAGGAATTGACAGTTTAGTGTCTTGGAAATCTGGGGACAGTATACCTATTTTAATACGTGTTTTTAGAATGACCGACAATCTATTGAAAAATAGGTATACTGTCCCCAGATTTCCCTCCGTCAGGGACGGCACCCTGACAGCGAGTATAGTGCTATCTGAGTAAAATAACCTTTTTCGTTATCTGATTTCTGTCTGTTATCAGCTTGATAAAATATATCCCCGCCGGAAGCTCCGATGCATCAAACGTTACTTGGTAGATACCCGCATCATACCGGTCATCAATTAGATCATACACCTGCCTTCCCGTAATATCAAACACCTGCATAACAACATTTCTCTCTTCCAAAAGCTTAAAACCGATGATGGTTCTATCGTTGAATGGATTTGGGTAGATATGACTCAAACCTGTTGATAATTCATAATCGCGTTCGGAGATAGTCTCTCCAGTTGAACCGGCAGACCTCACGTCCTCCAGAACCTTAACAGCCAGGGCTTTTACCGAATCATAAGGCTGCATAGCATACAGCGGAAATGTGAAGATTGCGGTGGCTGTATTCTCACCGATATAGCGAACTCCAACTGCCAGACCCTGAAGTGAACAGGAGTCAGACTGGGTGGATTCGTAAGTATAGAGTATTTCCCCCTCTGCTGTCGGAACCATCCCATCAATTGTATAAAGAAAGGAATCTTCGTGTATCAATATCTGTGCAGCCTTAGAAGTATCGAGTTCAAGGTGCGGATAGTCGGAATGAATCAGTGAAGTCCCGATAAATGATAGACTCCTGTCTTGACCATTTGTGTTATAGGTGGTATCGAGTTTGAAATAATCATGAAAAATCCCACTGTGATTAAACCAACCATACCGATAACCGAACGATCCATAGAATACTCTTCTACCGGATATGATAATTCTGCCGCCTAAAACTAAATAGTCATTCAGAATCTGTTCTTTCACATCAAAATTATAACAATTCCAGGAATAATTATCGTGAATAATCCAGATAGTCCGGTAAGGACTCAGATCTACAAGTGTAGGGAATACTGATTGATCAATGGTCATAAAATCCGGATTCTCCCCGATATCCGAAAAGAGCCGTTCATAATATATCCTTACAGAATCAACGTCCCAATCAAACATACCTGGTCGTGGGCGTTCCGGTTCTTCGTTAATCACAAGGAGATCATCATAAAAACCCATCGGCGTCGTTTCAACCCAATGAGATGCGGAACTATAGACATTATGAACACTAACTGCTGTTATGTAATATCTGTATTTTACACCATTTGTTACTGAACTGTCGGTAAACTCCTCTTCAAACGCCGGTTCAGATATTTCAGTATGCAGCGAATCATCTTGATAATACTGCTTGCCAACGATATAATGGTCGAGGTTCGATTCGGGGTTGGGATTCCATATTAAATCTACAAAGCCGTTACCACCTGTAGCATCAAGACCGGTTGGAGTTTCAAGGATTCCTACCGTGATTTCAGCCGTATCGGAATAGCGGCTGTAAAGCGAATCCCACCTGACCGCGTTGGCTCGGTAAATATAATGCTGTCCGATGACTGCATCCTTGACCTCGAAGTAGTTAACTTCTATCGGTTCATCGTTTATCGGAGTCTCGTCGAAACCTTCTTCATCAGAACTCCCACGGTAAATATCAACAAGCGTACCCGGCAGATTTATATATTTATCCCATGCCAGCCAGATAGACTTGAAGCCCGGTACTGCACGAAAGTTTCTCGGTTTGTGGGGATAATCCGTCAGATAGTCGTTTTCGTATAGATTTCGCGCTCTGAAACAATTGTAACATAAATCTGTAAAACTAAACTTACTTGGATCAATTACTTCGTTTGTCGGTTGAGGATTGTTCGCATCGTGGAAATTGTCACCACATACATAAGCAATCGTCATGCTGAATTTCTCACCTGGATTGAGGCGATAGATACGATTCCCCGCGTCATCTATACGATCAAACACGCCGAGAGGTCCCCATGAGATCATATAGCGGGTATCATAGCCATTAGAGAGGTCATGCACCAGACCAGATGGGGTTGCGTCATCGATACTGGGGATTTTCCAATCGTGCATCTCTATGATATCTTCCGGATTATAAGGAGAACGGAATATCTGTGGATGGTCTCGGATGTAGTCAAAATCGCTGCAATATACCTGATCGAAGTCGTTCTCACGATTGCTCAGCAGGAAATACTTCTTTTCATCTCCCATCGGCGTACCATAGACGTCCGTCCACCCGCCTGGAGCATCGTCGTCTTTCCAGCTTGGTCCGTAATCGAGATCAGGATCACCATTTGAAATCCACCAGTTAAACGATGTAGTAAGGTCAGGATTAGGAGACTGAAGAACCATCGTACCGGCAACACCCGGCGCTTCGAAATCAGTACCTGAATCGATACTATGAAGACGACCGTCGTTATCGGCTATCCAGGCTATATTTATTTCGGATGAATCAAGCTCACCTTCCGGTGTTTGAAAATAATACCATTTCCTATAGCCGCATAGATCATCGAAATGCCGGTATGTGTTATCCCTATGACCGACGTCACCGTCAACATAGAGACCTATATACAGGTTCTTCAGATAATTCCCTGATATGTTTTCTATTTCCCACTCGATTATAATGAAATCATCAAGGTCAATAGAATCCCAAGACATACTCTTCTGAGTTACTTTCAAACCAAGCGGATGATGCTCCCCATCGGTCGGGTCATCGTAAACATATAGAGGATCGATTGAGGTATCCGAATAGGTCGCAATGAACTCCTGTGTCGCTACTGCATCAGGCGAGTAAATGGCATTGCCGAGATAATCTAAAGCGCCTGAGACGTTTGAGTGCTCAATTATACCGTCATTCTCACCCTCCCCTGGCAGCATTTCGTTGATTTCCGGATAGATCCATCCGTCTGTACCCACTGAAACGCGCGGGTATTCATATCCTTCCGCTCTCACCAAAGCGCCTATCCACAGCGTACCTATAAACAGATACTGATTTCCTGAACCACCAGGGAATTCGCATTGCGGCGCCCATTGATAGGGAGTCTCAGGATCTCGCATAGCTTCCAATCTTCCTTCGCTGTAATTACCGAAAACCCCACGGTTCGTGATGTTAATCCAGACATTACCTCCTCTGTGAACGCGGTTCTCAAGCCGGATTGCATCGTTGGATGAGACAGCGAGTGGTGCTTGCGTTTGAGGTTCATCGTTTCTCGCCAGACTGCAAGTTGCTATCGACAGGATACATAAAGTAATGCTGAGGATTGCTGTCGGTTTCATCTTTTCACCTCCAGGTAGGGATATCCGATTCAGAACCGAATATTTGTGTTTTTGAAGAATCGGAACGACGCAGCGGTCGAGTCAGAGATAATTCATCTACTTCTGACGGTTGAACAGGCAAACCTATGTATGTTTTATCAACTGTGTAAGTCACGTGACCTTCTGCCTGATCAGGCGCCCAGTCTCTATAGAAGGGGGATCCGGAAGCGTCGATGTTTGCGACGACTATGTCGATAACATCAGGATTGTCTATATCAGTAAGTTTAATGCTGACCTCGAAGAAATCGGAGTCTTCCGAAATATTCAAAGCTTCTACCATGTTCAAAGCTTGCCAGCGTGAAGCGCTGCTCCAGGTAAAAACAGAATCACCTTCAAACCCAATTATTACAGCATAATCAGGTCCTATATCGTTCACTGCGTACCAGATTGTATCACTCGGAGTTAGTCCGCTGGAGGCGTCTTGATCTGTATCAAGAAAGATGGAACAGTTAATCCCACTTGACCAGTCATACGGGTTATGCCACTGTCCGTTAGTTTCGATCCTGAATTCGAGACGTTCGGAATTACTGCGGGCAAAGACTCTTCTAATATCAACATCTGCAACTTCATCTTCGTCCTCAAATAACGGATGCCACTTATTGATTATGATTATCGTGTCGGAAGTTGCCATTTTGTCTGCTTTATCATATATCTTTGCAAATATCGTATGACAGCTTCCCAATTCATATTCAGACATACCAATGTGATAGTCTGTTATGATCTCGTTGGCTCTCTCAGGAAAAAGACGGCTGTTATCAATATATAGTTCCGTATGGGAAATATCTTTATCATCCCAGATGTTTAACCGGACAATAACACTGTCGCCAACCACAGCATTGTTCGGTGGAAATAGTATCGATACTTGAGGAGGTTCTTTGTCAGGATTTGTTGGATTGCGGTTGCAGCCGATAATTAGAAAAGCTACGATAAGAAGCTGAAACAGAGGGAAATAAATCTTTCGCATTATTACTCCAGATTATTACTGATTCTGTTGAGATACTTCCCCTTTTGTCATTCCCGCCTTCGCGGGAACGACAAAAGGGGGCTTTTCGGTCAGACACTACTTACAAACATTCGTCGGGGTGACTGGATTTGAACCAGCGACTTCCTGCTCCCAAAGCAGGCGCGCTACCGGGCTGCGCCACACCCCGAAAAATAAAAAGTTCTCCCGCTGTCATCCCGCCGTGGTTGACAGCATAAGCGGAAACGTTGCTGTCAGGGACGACGCCCTGACAGTGGGTTAGTTTTTCAAGCATCATTCACCGGAGTGCTCAAGCTTGCTTGAGCCCGATTTAGGATTAATATTCGAAAAAACCTGCCCAAGCAAGCTTGAGTGCTCCGGTGAACGATAAGGTATACTTCCCCTGTTTTTAGAACCACTTAATTATAGGTTAATAATCCCTAAAAATCAAGTGCAGGATAGAAAAAATCCATTCTTTCTTGATAACTCTTGATAGAAGCAAAAATACTATGTATATTTAATACTACTACAAAGTGACGGACGGGAATATCCGCCATCCCAGTATGTTTTTCTTAGATAAAGGTGATTAAAATGAGAAATCCTATCAAGTACTTTTGTTCCATCATCGTTCTTGCTTTCATCATTGTAGGCTGCGAGGGTGAAAATGAAACAGGACCGGTTGAAGAAACATTGCAACTGACTATCACAGCGGTAGATTCCGTTCTAACTGTCCAACCTAATCAAACCGCAACAACCACTGTCACTGCCAGACTTACCAATGATTTTGGCATCTCCATCCCTGGAAGACTCCTCCGCTTCAGTACAAATCCACCAAGCAAGGGAAACATAAACCATGGAACCGGAACAACCAATTTTAATGGGCAGGTTTCGCTTACCTTTACATCCATTCCAAATGAAACAGGAAGCTGTGAGGTTATCGCACAACTGGATGGTGACACTTTAAGCGCTAAAACCACAATCAGTATCTATCAAGAGGCTGATTCGGAAGATCGCGTTGCCAGCATTGAACTGCGAATTACTCACAGCCTAATCCGAGGCTTCGATGGAGAGGTTCGCAGTGAACGCGTAACAGCTATCGCACGCAACGCTGGCGGTGTAGCTGTTTCTGGATCTGTAATTGTCTTCGCTATACAAGACCCAAGTGCGTGGAAAGGAACTATCGCATTTGATGAAGCTGACAGCGTTACAAACGAACACGGTGAGATTCATATGATTTATCAGGTTGAATTGGAGCTATCCGGTGAGGTTGTAATAGCAGCTTATGCCGGTTCAGTAGTTGCAACTATTACAATCAGATTGGAAATTGTTGAAAACCTTATGGGCTACTTTTCCATTGATGCGCCTAATGTAATGACCGTTCCTCCGCATCAAACCGCTTCGACAAACGTTACTGTTACTGCTCATGATAGAAATACCGGAAACGGCATCCCCGGTCTTATGATCCATTTCCGCACCGATCCTTTAAGCCTCGGTTTCTTCGACAGTGATACAGGTGTAACAGATGTCTACGGTCGTGCCATCAGAACATTTCACACCATCGTTAATAACTACGGTAGTTGCAAGCTGTATGCAAGTGCAGGCGCGCTCGTTGATTCGACTACAATCGAAATTATATCGAGTGGGGAACCGGAGTATATCCAACTCTTTACCGATACACCGGAAATCACAGTAGTTTCCGATGAAAATGCTCAGATTGAAATATCTGCAGTAGTGACAGATGGGAGCGGGAATGGATTACCTGGAGTAATTGTCAATTTTGAAATTCTTCCCTTCATTCCGGACGGAGAGATATTCGGTTCAATACCTCCCGCCGATACTACTGACATTTACGGGAGAAACAATATAATCTTCAACACACTTGGTGGCAGTGGAAAGATAATAATCAGAGCTGAAGTTGCTAACATTGAAGAAGAAGTTTCCGCAGAGATAACACTTACATTAACAAATGTATACGACACAATTGCCGGACTTCGCTTGTCAATCGATCCAGCATACTTCATAGTTCATGCGGACTCTGTTGGCGTGGCAATGGTCTTCGCCAGAGTAATCGATAACCAAAACAACGGTTTGATAGACATAGAGGTCAATTTCAGTTGTGAATATGGTACAATTACCGATTCCATTATGACGGATAGTACCGGACTTGCACTGGCAGAGTATCGCATCCAGCCTCTTTCTGATTTCCCGCCGGATGTAACGGAATTGGTTGATACTATCACAGTATCGATTCCAAACACTCAATTCATTGAAGAATTTGAAATCGAGATTGTTTTGAGAGAGTAATTTAGAATTGGTTAGCTGGGAGTCAGATAACGAAAATCATTGAAACAAAACGCCTAAATAGTGTCTGACCGGAAAGCCCCTTTTTTGTCATTCCCGCGAAGGCGGGAATCCAGATAACTTATTGTTTCTCCTGGATTCCCGCCTTCGCGGGAATGATAAAAAAGGGTTAATATCCAGAAAAACGG
>JAVCDD010000165.1 GCA_030765125.1 Candidatus Hatepunaea meridiana | reverse complement strand
TTTATAATTGTTTGAAACATTAAAAGTTCCGCGTAGGGGCCGATTTATCGAGCCCTTTTGCATAAGTAGAAGGGGCTCAATAAATTGGCCCCTACGCGAAATTCGCACTTAACAAAGTAATGCTAAAGCCTAAAGCCTAAAGTCTAAAGACTAAATTTTGTAAGATACTTGCATTATAATCAAAATATCCTTATATTATCGAATATTCGACTATAATTATTAAATCCATTTTGGTATTCCGGAACTATAATATGACAACCCAATCAAAACTAATCCGTTTATTTGTTTTGCTCTCGATAATATTACTCTATCTTTCGCTCCCTATTGACCTTACAATTACTCCGCTCGATGAATTCTCCTACGGAATCGCTGCTGAAGAACGGTTTATTGAAGACTTAAGCGAATGCACGACCGGCTTGGCTTCAGGGTTTGCTACGCCGGATGGGCGTCCGTTGCTGTGGAAGAACCGTGATGTTGGTACCTGGGAACAAGAATATCATTACGTTGACAACGGCGGTATTCCGTTCATTAGTGTGACTTATGCAGATAACACGGAAGAGTATTACGGTGGGATGAATGCAGCAGGATTTGCAATTGAAAACTCCGATGCTCATAATCTGCATGGAAGGAATCCCTGGAATAACGGCTGGGGTGGTGATGCGGATGATGGTGAGACAATGGCTTATGCCCTTGCCACCTGCCAAACGGTTGATGATTTCCAGGACCTACTCGATTCTCTGAACGAGGATGGCAGAACCGATGACTTTAACTATGGAACCATTGATGCATACGGCGGTGCTGCGATGTTTGAATGCGACGCCCATGAATATACCCGCTATGACGCAGCCGACGAACCGCAAGGCTTCCTTATCAGGTCTAACTTCGCCTTCAGTGGTGCAGACACGGCAGGTGATGATGCTATGAGCGGCAACCACCGGCACGACCGAGCTTATCAACTCTGGCGGGAAGCAATCGAAAATGGTTATCTAACTCCGCTTTTCATTTATCAGGAAGTTGTACGCGATCTCACAACGCGCGACTGCAATCCACTGCCGCTGCCTTTCGATGGTTATTATGACTCAGGCTGGGAAACTTGGCCCTATGGTCATGTCCCGCACACCAAAGCCATCAACCGCAATCGGACACGGTCAATCTTTGTCGGGCATGGTGTTGCAGAAGGTGAACGTCCCGATGACGGCATTATATGGGCTATGACAGGCAGTCCACTTGGCTGTGTTATGACGCCGCTTTGGGTTCGCGCCGGATCGGTTCCGGTTGAATATGATGCTGAAGATGGCTGCAGGTTAAATATTCGCGCCCATGAAATCAGAACGTGGATTACAGAGGATGGATTTGGGGTTGATACATGGAGATTGACAAATCCGGAAGAAAACGGTGTCTATGATTTTTTACTACCACTGGAAGTGTATTTATATAATAAGACAATCCGTTTCGTTAATTCACAGAACTTTAATTACGACCGTCTGACTGCATTCCAGAACGAAGTTGCCCAAGAGGCTGCCGACTCGCTTGACGCATGGCGTCCAGTTGCTAACGTTACAGAACATTTTGAAGCTATATACGAGGAAAACAATATCGTTCTGATCTGGGAAGAGGATGAGGACCAACGATTCGCAGGAGGAGCGCCCAGAGGTTACACCGTATACCGCAGTCCACAACCATTTCGTGAAAGTACGAGAGGCGAGGAGTTAGCCTTCGTCGAAGGAACACGCTTCGAAGATGATACCCCATTAATAGGTGGTGGGTTTTACAGGGTTGAAATTAGATATTAAACGGAAATAGGGGGACAGTATACCTATTTTTATAAATATTCATAGAATGACCGATGGTCTATAGAAAAATAGGTATACTGTCCCCCTATTTCCTATGAAATGACAACAATTCAAAACTCAAAATTCAAAAAAAACTCCCCCAAATACTTAACAACCACAACAGCCAGACACACCAGAATAACCTTCTTAATCAGATCCGCCTTAATATAACGCTGCATCCTCGCACCCATATACATACCTATAGCTCCGCCAATCCCAAAGAGCGCTCCCAATCCCCAATCCGGTTGTACATTTAACCCGTTAGCCGCAAAATGAGGAGCTACCCAGGCATAGAAGATCACTCCCACAAAAGAAGTAATAAACGTGCCCATCAACGAGGCGCCTGCAATGGTATGCACAGGCAGTTTAAACACAGCCACTAAGAATGGCGCAATAATAGCCCCCCCGCCAATCCCGTAGACACCTCCGATTACGCCAACGACCAGACTCAATGAAAAGACCGCTAATGAAGACACCTGGTAATGCTGTCCTTGAAAGTTGAAAGAAATCCATTTAAGGGTAAGTGAATCATCTTTAACAATAAACTCATCATCCATTGTATCCACTTCTTCTCGTTCCCACGCTCCAGCGTGGGAATGCATAAAGATGTCCTTTATTAGTCGAGAAGCAATATACGCAAGCACTCCCGCCACAAAGAGCTTAAACAAGCGAGGATCAGAAAACAGTTGGATACGGATAAACACACCGGCAAGTACTCCCGGCAGCGTCCCAAGTATTATTGCAATAGTCAACGACCATAACATACGACCTTCGCGGATATAACGGAAGACGCCACTCGGTATCGCTATTACATTAAACAGCAGGTTAGTCGCTGAAACACCGGGACCGGTGAAGCCGAGTACCGTCATCTGGAACGGCAGTAAAAAGAAGGCGCCGGATAACCCGCCAATTGAGGTGAATGAAGAAACAACTACCGCCGTCAGGAGTGGCAGCCACCAGTATGTTTCGACGCCGCTGATTGGGAAAGTTGTCAACCGATTTGTCCTTAGTCTTTGGTCTTTTGTCTTTAGGTTTTGGATTACTAAGTATTACGGGGGTGAGAGTACATTCGTTGTTTAATGATGGTTTTATTTATTGCATCATTGAAAATGGACATTAAATTGTAGCGCTGGCGTCCTCGCCGGCAATTGTAGCAATGCCGACAAGATACTGGCGCTATGGTAGAGTAATTACAAAGATGCCGTTAGTATTACGTAAATAAAGGTGGACTGATCGCTTGTTGAACCTTTCCAATCCTTGGTTGGAAAAAACAAATCTATTCCAAGCACACTGCTTAATCCCTTGCGTATCGAATACTTGAAGTATAGATCGAGTTCCTGTCCGAGTGTATTCGCAGACGATCCGTCGATGGCTGATGCGAATTTCTCTTTCACGCTGAAGAGATGCAGATCGGCTTTACACGATAGAGCTTTAAGAGGAGATAATCCACCACGTATGATAATATCCTGCAATCCCATAGGTTTCATACCGGATGTCGGGCTCTTGAAATAATCCATGTGCCCGAATGTCTTATGCTTGGATGAGTAATTATCATAGAAGTATCCGACCTTACCGGGATCGCTTGCATCATCGCTGACATTGTGAAAGCCCAAGCCTGCCCAGGATTTCCTACGATCGGAGAAATGAAACGACCAATCACCAGCGAGCATATAGGCTGAAATATCTCCGTTTCCTGCCTGATAAGCCTTTGTGCCCATTTGGTAAGCGACGTCAAAATCAATCCGATGTCCGCTTTTTTTATTTTGCTGCCACTTCACGTTTACAGCAGCCGTTGTTCTGCTAAGAGCAACATCATTAGTGTTATTTACCGTATCCAGAACCGGTTGTTGATCCAGATCGTGAAAAATAAGGAAGCTAATCGTCTTAGTCCAAAAGGATACATCCATTCCGGTTAGTGTGTGATCCCGCTTATAATCGTTTGCTGCCGGATACCAGTGGCGATCTCCGTTAGCGCCGAAAAACGACCAAAGATGATAGAGAGTCTCATTGTTCTTATATCCAATCTTTATACCATCGTAGGTACGTGGACCGAACTTGTTCCAATTGCCGGGACCGAATATATAGCTACGTCCCTGGTCGTTTGACATCCTACCGACTTTTAGGGTTGTGCCGGGGATTATGAGGTTTCTCGTTTCTATGTAGGCTTTCCTAACACCTAAGTTGTTGTCGAAACCGTTAGGATCCGGAGGTGTTCCAATTAGATATGGGTCAGCAAAACCCATCATTCTGGAATCGCCGATCATTAGATAAATATCCGTATCGTCTATGAGGTTCTCGAACATCAAACCAATCCTTGCTCTGAATGATCCATAAGCGTCATAGCCTGTGTCCTTTGAGAAGTCGCGATTATCAAACTCAAAGCGCGGTCTGAAGTTGGCGTCTAAGAAAACACCTTCGCTGATGCTTATCCGGCTGTGAGCATTTATGGTTATAAATAGGAAAAGAGAAAATACTAATAGAGCTCTTTGTTTCACTGCTTTATTCCTTTGGAAAGTAGAAGTTCAGAGTCCATCTCACACTTCAGGAATGCTCAAGCTTGCTTGAGCATGTTTTATAGGATATTAGTTCAAAAGCAGGCGCAAGCAAGCTTGAGCACTCTGGAGCAACACGCTGAAGCGTGGACTCTAAACCTTCATCAACTCTTTTAATTCAAAGTACCCAAACTACCGGCAATCTCAAGTATAATATCCCGCTCACGAAGAATACCCACTAATTCATCGTCCATCATTACCGGAAGTGTAATCAAATGATGCTTGACCATAAGATGCACCGCTTTCATAACGGGATCGTACACACTGACGAATATGTGTTTGTCCATCAATTCCCGGATGTTTCTCGTACCGATCACTTTACATTGAGCGAGAAACATACCTGTAAAGTAGGTCGTGTAAGGTGAATCCTCTAAAAAAGACGGCAATACTAACTTGAGCAGGTCGGGAAAACGCACCAAGCCCAGGAATTTATCATTGCGGTCATATACAAGCGCTGAGCGAATCTGACCAGAATTCTTATCCTCTGATTGTCCCCTTAAAAACACTTTTTTTAAGGTTTCAAGCGCCGTAACAACCGGTTCATCAATGTAAAATCGAGGATAAAGAGATGGTGGTTTCATAAGCTCAGCGATTGTACGTTCACGCAGGGAACGTTTCTCGCCTTGCTCAAGTAGTGAACGAATACGCTGGCTTAACTGATCCACATCTACCGGCTTCTGGAGGAAATCCACAATCTCCAACTTGATACCAGCCATAGCATCCTGAAAATCACCGTGTCCGGTGAGGATGATAACCGGTAGCGCTTTCTCTAACTCGCGAATCTTTTGCAGTGTCTCGATACCGCTCAAGCCCGGCATTTTCAGGTCTAACAAGACGACATCAGGTCGGTCTTTTCGGATGGCAGTAATTGCATCCGCACCATTAGCAGCTTCTGCTACGGTGAACCCGCGACGACTAAGCGTCTTGGAGGTAGCGAGACGAAAATCGTCTTCATCATCTACGAGGAGCAGTTTCAGGTTTGTAATATCTTCATTCATAATGTTTTCCTTTAATAACGAAATTCATTGCTTCATTGTCTCATTGTTTGATTGTTTTCAGTAGATGCGACACTCTTGTCGCATTATGTCCCGAAGGGACATAAACTCACAGATTATACGGGTTACGCGGATATGCGACAGGAGTGTCGCATCTACTATACCTCTGGCATCCCACTAAACCCAAGCAGTGGCCAATAAAGCATACTGATTAATAGCAGTACTATAAAGGATGCAAATAAACATAAGATTCCAACGCGAAGGAAATCTTTCGCTTCAAGATAACCGCTGGAATATACAATCGCATTCGGAGGAGTACCTATAATCAGTAGATAAGCAAACGATGATGCACAAGCTGTCGCAAGTCCCATAAACGGTATTAGAGTTGTGCCGGGATTGGATACCGCTGCCATATTCAGCGTAATTGGTCCTACAGAGGCAGCAGCGGGACCATCCGCCATCAGGTTGGTCAATCCAGCCGTAACGGCGCTGCCTACACCCAATAACGCCATACCAGAGCCTAAACCGATACCGCTAAGACTATCTACAATTGAACGTGCCGCCCAATAAGCCGTACCGGTGGCGTCAAGCGTTCGACCAAAAATTATCGCTCCTGCGTAGAGCCAGACGACACCCCAATCAACATTTTCCTGGTAATCACGCCAGTTTACCACTCCGGTTAAAAGATAAGCTACAGCGCCAGCTACTGCAATAACTCCGATACCGAGCCGAATTCCGGTTAAACTCAATAGCAAGTTCTTCTCGGTTATCCAGCCGAGCAGCATAATAAGAAATATAACAATGGCTATAATCTGCTTCTTATTCCATCCACCGATTCGACTAAGGTCTACCTTAAGTGTGTTAAGCGCGGGACTCAGATCGCGAATCTTCGGTTTGAAACCCTTATTAACAACTACCCATAAGATCGGCATCATTATTAGAACAAATGGAAAGCAGTAAACAATCCACTGTCCGTAACCAATTGTGATACCGAACATATCTTCCATATATGTCATCATAATTACGTTGCGTGCTCCACCGGATGGAGAACCAAAGCCCCCGATGTTGCACGCCATCGCAATCGTTATCATCAGCATCTTAACCAGCTCCCTGTCCTCAGCATGCGTTCCGCCAAGGCTGTTGTTGTACAGGATCAATGCAATGGGAAGGAAGATCGCTGCAAGGGCATGATCGGATATGAAGGCTGCTGATGGTGCTATTACAAGGATCAGAATCAAAGTAATCCAGCCGATGCTCGGTTTAGCGAGAGATCGGAAGATGATCAGGCAAATCCGTTTATCAACTCCCGTTTTGACAAAGGCGGTTGCAAACATCAGACTGCCCATAATGAACCAGCAGGCATCCGACCAGAAGAGTGGCGCAACCTCCTTTCTGGTAACAATTCCGGAAAATACCAGAATCAACCCGATGCAGAACGCCACACCGGGCAGAGGCATAGCTTCCGTTATGAAACAGATTACCACGAACGCTGCCATTGCAAGACAAACGTGAATATCTCTTGCCGCACGGTCAGCTTTCTTTTTTTGCTCTGCGCTAAGCATTGCGTAGGTTAGTTCATCATGACGCAGATTTCTGGCGCGCACCATTACATCCAGAACTCTGGCGTCGTCCAGTCCTTCTACGAATGCTTTGTGACGTTCATATAGCGTACTGGTTGTATTAATCTTTAGTTTTTTCAGTTTCTTAAGATCGCGCCTGAGTATCATTTCCTTGTTAATGGCTCCCTGACGCATACAGCTTTCCATTACCTGTGCGGTCAACGCCTGCCATTGCTCGGCGTCGTCAATCGGAGTGTCGAACAGCTCTCGTGTGTAGAAATCCAACACGTAGGTTTTACCCATTGTATACTCGACGCCTACGTCCAGCATACTTTCAGGTATAGGTATCATTATAAGGATAATGAAAGCTGCAACCGCAATCGAAAATTTTTTATAATCGATATATTTATCATAAGCAGATGCTTTTGGCTTGGATGGGTTAGCCATTGGTGACTTTCCTTATTATTTGAATTAGTGAAAAGTAGTTTGCAAGTTTACATGTTGATTTGGGTCTATTGAAAAACTTCAATTTTGTCATTCCTTTGAAAGTAGCGCCCCGCTGTTAACCCGCCGTGGTTGACAGCATAGTCTGAAGCGTTGCTGTCAGGGACAGCGCCCTGATAGCAGGTTGAATTATCGTACTGCGTGGTGTAACCCGTGAATGAATATTCCAGCGAAAGCTGGAATCCAGTTTTTACAACGGGTTGCTAACTTCCTAACTTCCTAACTTGCTAACTTGTCAATTTGTCAACTTGCAAACTTTCATTCCGGATATCTTTTCCGAATATCTTCAACAATCTTCTGTTGTTGTCTTATTAAGTTTTCCTGTCGGTGTTGGAATGCTTTATGGATTGTATCGATTAGTTCGTCTACTTCCGGTGGTTTAACAACATAATCGAATGCGCCCTTTTTAATTCCCGTCATAGCCGTATCTACCGTAGGATGTCCGGTTAAGAGTATTACCTCTATGTTGGGAAATTCGTACTTAACGCGCTTAAGGACTTTTATTCCATCCATCCCGGGCATTTTTACATCGAGTACGACTACGTCGATGAAGCGTTCGCTTAGAACCTCCAACGCCTTAACGCCGCTTTCCACAGTGATGACTTCCATTTTACGACGTTGAAGAACGCTCTTTAATGACCGTAGCAATTCGATTTCATCGTCAACCAGCAATACTCGAATCAGTTCGATGGACTTTACAGCATCTCGCGCTTTTTCTTCTATTTCCTGATGGCTCTTTACATATTCTGCAGCCTGTTTAACTTCATCCGCCAAGATTTCAATGTCGCATGGCTTGTTTAGATAATTAAAGATTCCTTCCTTTGAGGATTCGAACGCATGTGGCAGCGAACCGTGACCGGTCAGAAGAATAACCGGCAGATCGGGCAGGTCTTTATGTATCCGGCGGAACACTTCGTCACCGTCCATTCCTGGCATTTTGACGTCTAAGACAATTACATCGTAATTGTTTACTTCAATCATCTGCAAGGCCTTTTTGCCGTTATTGGCAGTAGATACGTCAATACCTCTTCTACCCAGCGCCCGGGCAGACGATACCAGAAATTCCTCCTCGTCGTCTACTAAAAGTAGTTTGATTTTATTTTCTTGTTCTTTCATAGTTTATCCTAAGTCTTACTTGGTTTTATATGCGTTCCTACCAGATTTCAATCCCGAAGCTTAGCATTACTTTGTTAAGTATCAATATTGGTTTTTATAATTGTTTGAAACATTAAAAGTTCCGCGTAGGGGCCGATTTATCGAGCCCTTTTGCATAAGTAGAAGGGGCTCAATAAATTGGCCCC
>JAVCDD010000135.1 GCA_030765125.1 Candidatus Hatepunaea meridiana | reverse complement strand
TTTATAATTGTTTGAAACATTAAAAGTTCCGCGTAGGGGCCGATTTATCGAGCCCTTTTGCATAAGTAGAAGGGGCTCAATAAATTGGCCCCTACGCGAAATTCGCACTTAACAAAGTAATGCTAACAACAACAGTAAATGTAGAGAATGTCTGTAATTTTGCATTTCTTCCTCAGTTTACTCTGTATTCTTTGCAGTGAGTAATAAATAAGAAAGAGTTTTCTTACTAAAGTTTTTCGGATAGAGTGGCGTTGATATTATACAGCTCTTGCTCAACCAATATAATATCCTTATGTTTATAATAAAAATGAAAAAGACACTGATGGGCTTTACCCGTAAACAACAGAAAGTATTTCCTCTTTTATCCGGTTCAGTAGTAGTTGTGCTAATTACCATACTTGGCGCAACGGGATTTTTCAATAGGCTGGACGTTCACGCCTGGGATACATGCACACGAGTAGCCGGTGGCTGGCATCATCCCGATCCGCGTATTGTAATGGTTGCCGTTGACCAATGGAGTATGGACTATTTTACCGCAAATAAGGTTCTTTGGCCCTGGCCTCGCGATATGTGGGCGCGGGCAATTGAGGTTGCAGAGGAAGCCGGTGCGGCAGGCGTCCTGTTCGATGTGCTGTATGACGACCCAGGCATAGACCGTATGAACAGTCATGCACAAGTTTCTGACAGTATGTTTGCTGAAAGATTATCGGATGATTTTCCGATAGTCATAGCATCCTTCCTGACACCCGGCGTTGATTCCACTAAAGAAATACCAGATGGACTGTTACCACCGGATACTTCATTAAGCGCTTATCCGTTTGAAAACCACAAGCTTCTATTACCTTATCAGCCTTTCCGCAACACGCATCTGGGGTTGAGCAATATTATAACTGATGATGACGGAGTGCTTAGAGCTACGCCGTTATTATTTGATTTTCATTCTATCAAATTACCGATATTACCATTTCAAACCGCTGCCTTAGTTGATGCTTCAAAGCTGAAATCGATAAAACTCGATAAAGATGGAAAATATTGGCTTCGATATTATGGTCATGGCGGAGCGGGCGGTGTATTTCCATACATATCGGCAGCGAACTTAATCACAGGTCGAATACCACCGGATTCACTAAAAGGGAAAATACTTATTATTGGAGGCACTGCAGCGGGTTTGTTGGACTTCAAACCGACACCTGTTGGCGACGTCGCTCATCCCTATCCCGGATTTGAGATTCATGCTACGTTGTTGTCCAATATATTGCAGGGAGACGGGCTTCTACCTGTATCGCCGATTATCAAGTTCATTCTGACGTTGCTAATAGGTTTCATCGGTCTGGCAGCTTTTCGCTTTTTCAAGGGCGTTTTGACTCAAGCAATCGGTATTGCTGCAATTACTGTTTTTATGATAGGTTTATTATTGCTGTGTTATAACTCCGGTTCACTGTTGCCGTTGACTTCTCCGTTGCTGGCGTGTTATTTAGGTGTGGGTACTCAGTTATACACAGGCTGGCGGCTGGAAGGTCGTCAGCGAGCCAGACTGCACGGATTGTTCAGCCGTTACCTCGATGAAAACGTTATCGAGAGTATGCTGGATAAACCGGATGAACTCCAGATGATCGGCGTAAAGCGGAATGCAACGGTTCTATTTACCGATATGGTCGGTTTTACACCAATGAGCGAGGGACTTTCACCGGAAGAGATCGTATCTGTATTAAATGAGTATCATCGCGTTGTAGTCGATCAGATATTGTCCAATCGCGGTCTATTGGATAAGTATGTTGGCGATGCTGTAATGGCGATCTTTGGCGCTCCGTTGATTGATGAGGAAGCACAACTGCACGCTACCAAAGCGCTTTTGCAGATTCATGAAGCCGTTGATAAGCTGACTGCTGAGAGAACCGCAGAGCGACTCCCAACTATCGGAGTATGCGTCGGTATTCATACAGACGAGGTTGTCGTCGGGAACATCGGACATCCCCGCCGAATGGACTATACTGCCATCGGTTCGGGAGTAAACACCTCCAGCAGACTTGAGGGCGCTACACGCCTGTTAGGATCGAGAAACCTCGTCAGCGAGACGTTCTGCGCCGGTATACCATCAGATTTTCATCGCCGCGAACTTGGAAGAGTGGTGTTGAAAGGAATGCACGAGCCGCTCAGAGTCTACGAGATGATTCTCGACTCTGATTATGGCGCCTGGATTGACGACTGGGCGGAAGCATGGCGCTTATGGCATTCGGGGAAACGTCGCGAAGCTTTCGATAAATGGTTAAAAATGAAATCACCAAAGCGTGAAGATAAAGCGTTAACCATCCTGCTAAACCGGATGGAGAAAATAATCACAAGTAAAGGGGATGACGATGATGTCCTTGTTTTTAAATCGAAATAGACAGTTTGTATTTCTCAGTTTAAGAGGTCTTGTTCTGCTTTGCCTTATAGTATTTTTTGTGGCAAGTATGACGCAGGCTCAGCAGTCGGTTAGAGCAGGCGCTCTCATGCGTCAAGGACCGGCGAACTGGTATCCGCTTGTTTGCACATTAGACGATGGAGCAAAGGTTGTAGTAAAAGAAAAAAAGGCTGGATGGGTATGCATCGAAGCGACAGGCAACCGAGTCGGCTGGATAAGTTCAAATGCTCTGATCTCTTCCACAGGCAGTAGGGGAGAAGGAGGTGGATATGGTAAGGATAGAGAATTTACAGGCGTCCCCAAGAAAGGTGTTGACCGTGCAGCAGTGGGTGCGATGATAAAGGGATTGAACGTTCGGTTAGGCATCAAAACAGAAGTTGCATCCGCTTATGAACCGTTGCCGGGGATAAACGAAAGATCAATCAATCAATTCCGACAGGGATTGATATCCGAGGAAGTAGATGCTCCGGTTACGGCAATGGTAACAGGCAAGAGTTTGCTCCCAAGGTACTTATCCCTTTCACCTGTATTAGCTGCACAACAGATTGCCGCCTGGGGAGGTCATAAAGAAAGGCTCGGACTATATTGCAACCAGATACTATTCTGGATGGCTGACCGTGCCGGCGCTTATAACGTAACGCCACACGCTTATGCCACAGAACGCGGGAATAACGCATTGTGCTTCCCCGGAGGCTGGATAGTAATTGGCGGGGAATTGATTTCTGTAATACAAGACGAATCCGAGCTTGCCGGTGTGATCGGTCACGAGTTGGCTCACGCTGTATTTCAGCACGGTGAGCAGGCCATGTCAAAGGAGTCGTGGCGGTTGCGCGAAGCGGAGGTTTTCGCCGAACTTGACGAGGAAACCGGGTTTGAATATGATGAGGATATTGCTGAATTAGAGCAATGGTCGGCAAGCGTAATCCAGACGGTCAGGCGTCAGCACAGCCTTGATATCGAACTGACAGCAGATTCTGCATCAACTGTCTGGCTGGCGCGCGCCGGTTATGATCCCGAAGGCTTAATGCGCTTCCTGAAACGACTGAGGCAGCAATTCGGAGATAGTCTAACCGGACACGGGAATTTAAGCATAGCCTGGCTGAATTCTCGCAACGAATTAGACACCCGGATCACTCGATTAGAGAAGCAGATTAAGAAGATTAAGAGAAAGCTGAAAAGGAAAAATATTAGTGGTAAACGATTTGAAAGGCGGTTTCAGCAGAATAAAAGAGGGTAGTAAGTGTGAAAGTGTAAAAGTGTGAAAGTGGTTATGGGGTGGGGCAGGTGTCACTGCCCACTATCCCAGGTGTTGACATAAATCAACTTGACCCATAAACCCCAATGCAACCCGTTTTACTCAAAACCGGAGTTTAACTGCACCATTAACCAACAAGCATATTGACATTGCAATATTTTGATATTACTTTCCACCTATATCAATCAGAATCTATAGCAAATAATAATCGAGTATTATATGGCAATAATCCTGAGCAATGAAGAAATTCAACACCTTATTGAATTGGAAAAACCTTTACCGAAAAACTTTATAAAAAGAATCGTTGTTAAACCAAAGCGAGGGCACAAGGAGAGAGAGATTGATATCAAGGGGATAGATGAAACTTCGGAATTCCGCTTGATCTTTCGCCAGTCGATTGTTAACCCGCTAGATTTTTCAGTAATTTTAGGTTTTCTGATTCCACTTTCCAATCAGGTATTTCGTTTGTTGCGATACAATGGTAAGAGCCATGAGCATACAAACAAACTAGAAGGCAATACTTTCTATGATTTTCATATCCATCAGGCAACCGAACTCTATCAGGATTCAGGTCTACGTGAAGATGCCTATGCAAAAGCGACTAATTAATATGCTGATTTCGCTGGAGCAATAGATTATATGATAAAGGGATGTGGTTTTGTGAAGCCATCAGATTCCGGTAATCAGGCTAACTTCCTATAACGGAGTAGACATGGTTTTAGAAAACATAGAGCAAGATTTCAAGAGAAAGGTCTGCGATGAAGTCCGTCTATTCTCTGAGGGTTTGGAACGTTACCGAGTATTTACTCCTTTTATGTTTGAGGATGGAGATCATCTTGCAATTGTCTTAAAGCGTGAGAATAATAAATGGATATTAACAGATGAAGGTCACACTTATATGCACCTCACTTATGATATTGACGAGAAAGACTTGCAAGAAGGAACAAGGAGTAAAATCATCAATAATGTCCTTTCCACCTTTTCTGTCGATGATCGAAACGGAGAATTGATTGTCAATGTACGTGATGGCCAATTCGGGAATGCCTTGTATAGCTATGTGCAAGCTTTACTCAAAATATCCGATTTAACTTTCTTAAGCAGGGAAAGTGTAAAATCCACGTTTATGGATGATTTCAAGAATTTAATAGAAGAAACCGTTGATGAAAAACGCCGCACATTCGATTGGTACGATGAAAAGAACGATCCGGACGGGAAATATATGGTTGACTGTCGTATCAATGGAAGACCTGACCCGCTGCTTGTCTTCGCCCTGAAAAATGACGCTAAAGTGCGCGATACTACCATCGGATTGCTTCAATTTGAGAAATGGGGTATGAAGTTCAGGTCGCTCGGTATCTTTGAGAATCAGGAAGAAATCAACCGTAAAGTATTAGCCCGTTTCAGTGATGCTTGCGAAAAGCAGTTTTCCAGTCTTGCAGCAAATAAGGGAAGGATTATGATGTATTTTGAAGATGGGGGTGGGGGTGGTTGATTTGGATTACAAAGATTAGAATTGAAAATATTCAATCGGATATGTTTTTAGAGTATATGAAATCAAGCGCTGAATTCTCGCAACGAATTAGACACTCGGATCACTCGCTTGGAGAAGCAGGTTAAGAAGATTAAGAAGAAGCTGAAAAGGAAAAATATTAGTGGCAAACGGTTTGAAAAGCGGTTTCAGCAGAATAAAAGGGGGTAGAGTAGACGCAACTTGTGTAGTAGCGTAGGCGTCACCGCCTGCGGATACAAAGGTCTCATTTTGTCATTCCAGCGATCTTGGTTTACATCGAGGATGGAATTCGGTTTTTACAGAGGTTTATCATGTTTTGGATAAATAGGATTCTATATTTTATCCTGGCGTTTGCGAGTTGTTCCCTGGCGCAAAATGCTGGAGGTATTTCTCTATTGAGTGAAATGTTCATAAGATCTGGATCTGGAAATCTTAAAATGTATGAGAATTACTG
>JAVCDD010000242.1 GCA_030765125.1 Candidatus Hatepunaea meridiana | reverse complement strand
TTTATAATTGTTTGAAACATTAAAAGTTCCGCGTAGGGGCCGATTTATCGAGCCCTTTTGCATAAGTAGAAGGGGCTCAATAAATTGGCCCCTACGCGAAATTCGCACTTAACAAAGTAATGCTAAGGACGAGCTTAAAGCCCTATCTTTATTTCTCATCCTTCGCTCTTCGTCCTTCCGGTTATCGCTGTTTGAAGCGCTTCTACTGCTAATTCAACAGAGTGTCGTTTCTTTTCCGGTATTCCATCCAGATGATCCGCTATATCATCCGGCGTAAGCTTAATTGCCTCGTTCAATTCCATACCACTTACTTTATCTACTAACGCCGAGCAAGCAGCAATTGTGCCGGAACAAGCTCGTGCACGGAATCTGGCATCACTAATCATTTCGTTATCTATCTTAAGTGTAAGTCTAATAGTATCGAAACAACCACCTCCTGCGTGCTTCACTTCAGATACTGCATCAGGAGGCTCAATCTCACCAATACCACGAGGGTTTGTGAAATGATCTATATATTTTGTTGAATAACCCAAATTGATGTTCTCTATTAATTCATTTGAAAATAGTTACGTTTTGCGAGCGAAGCGAAACAGCCTGTCGAGAAAGCCTGATTTGTCGTTCCGGACTTGCTCCGGATTCCACTATTAACAACAACTTACTGGATTCCGAATCAAGTCCGGAATGACAAAGGGGGACATTTCGGTCAGACACTAAGTATACAAAAATATACCTATTATTAACGCTATCAACGCTATTAAGAGTTTTGCAAGCGCCCACAATTTATAACTTTCCGCGCTCCAGCGAGATGGGTGAGGTTGGAAAAATATACCAAGAAAACTACCTTCAAGCCATTCTGCGCCACCTTTTGTTAATATCCAATAAGCCAGTATGGTAGCTATAAACAAACCTACTACTAATACAATTATATCATCTGTAACCATCTTCGCACCTTTGTGCTCTTTGTGGTAAATAATTGATAGAACTATCAACCACTATGTTCGCACGCCTTAAACTGAACAAGCACTATTTTCACCCCAGGTATCGCTTGCACCTTCTCTCGTATTTCCTCTTCAATAGCCTCTACATACATCTCATCCATCTCACATAATTTTAATTCAATGAACACACTTCCTGCTTCAGGTTCTACTTCAAGTTTATTGATTAACCTGTTTTCTACTATGCTGATACCAGTTCGTGGGTTTAGACAGTTCTTTAGGGATTCCAATACACCATCATAATCTAATTTGTATATTTTATCCTCGATCATTCCGTGATCTATTTCCCATTTATGCACTGCAGATTTGAGAGCATCTATAGCCAACACCGAACAGTGCATCTTTACGGCTGGTAAACCATCAAGCGCTTGAGTTATATCCCTGTGCTTGAGCTTTTTAATCTCATTGATTGTTTTTCCCTTAGCTAATAACGTCGTCATCGAAGCTGTAGCGATATTCGATGCGCAGCCAAACGAGCGAAACCTGACATCTTCAACGACTTTGGTTTCAGGATTGATCTTGAGGGTATATGTTATCATATCACCGCAAGCCGGGCTACCTTCAGTTGCCATAGCATCTGCATCCGGAATCTCGCCAACATTTTGTGGTTGAGTAAAATGTTCGATTACTTTTGTACTGTATTTTAATGCCATTAATTATTCCTTTTAATGTTTTACCGCAGAGGGCGCAGAGGTCAGAGAGGAAAAGTGTTTAGAGTTCATGCATCAGCGTGTTTCATCCCGAACCATCGGGGTGGACTCTAAACTTCGATTTTCATCTCTCCCTATAGAATCCCTTTCCACCTTGCCTTTCTGAATGCAATTCCGGGATAAATGCTGTCATTGAGCGGAGTAATTCGACAACATCAACGGTTTTTTTAATAACCTCTTCAACTTCCTCTATGGTGTTGAAGCGTGAAAGTGAAAACCTGATTGCGCCATGAGCTTCCTCGTGGATCAAACCGATAGCCGTTAGCACTGGTGAAGGCGTTAACGATTTGGAAGAGCATGCTGATCCTGATGATACGCATATCTCCCTGTTCGACAGGTGCATAAGGATCGCTTCACCCTCAATATAGAGCATAGTTACATTCAGATTCCCCGGTAACCGCTCTTCAGGTGGTGGACCGTTTAGAAACGTATGCGGAATCGCTGACAATCCATCTGCCAGTCGTTTTACCAATGGTTTCAAATATGCAGCTACCTCTTCCCTATCCCTGACTGCTATCTCAATAGCCTTTGCAAAACCGATTATTCCCGGAACGTTCTCTGTTCCCGGACGCAGTTCAAATTCCTGCGGAGCGCCCTCCATCAATCGCCTGGGACGAGTCTTACGGTTTATGAAAAGCCCGCCTACTCCCTTTGGACCGTGGAGCTTATGCCCATTGAAGCTGGCAAAATCAACGCCCAAATCACCTACAATAAATGGTATCTTGCCTAATGCCTGAGCAGCATCGGTATGAAACCAGGCTCCCCGTTCGTGAGTAATATCCGCCAGAGTCTTTATGTCCTGAATAACTCCGATCTCATGGTTGGCATGGATGATACTGACAAGGAATGTATCCTCATCAATAGCATCCCTTAACGAATCCGGAGATACATAACCAAGACCATCAACCGGTAGTTTCGTTACACGGTAACCTTCACCCTCAAGCCGTTTGGCGATATTCAACACTGAAGCGTGCTCAACCGCGGATATAATCAGATGTTTTCGTTTAGATCTGGCGCGAGCAGAGCCCATTATTGCCAGGTTATTTGATTCGGTCGCTCCACTGGTAAAGATCAATTCCTTTGGTTTCGCACCGATCAGTCCAGCAACCTTTTCACGCGCTTCATCGACCGCAGAATCCGCTTCGAGCCCCATATTATGCAGCGAAGCCGGATTAGCATACTTTTCCTTAAAAAAAGGAAGCATCGCTTCCAACACATCGGGATGAAGTTGTGTTGTGTCGTTATTATCGAAATAGATCATTGTTTTTTATTAGTTTGAAAGTACGAAAGTGTGAAAGTTGACCTTTATGATTCTTTCGCACTTTCATACTTCATTTCACCAACGCCAGCTTTTCCGTCTGAATCCACCCGCAGTCGTTCGTCAATTTGACAACATAAACCCCGGCAGGTGCTTGCCTCGCATTCCACATAAACGAATGCAGTTACGTAGCCCGGATTTTCCAAATCCGGGATCAATGCGTTCCCAGCTTCTTACGGGTTATATAAATCGCCCCCTACGCCCGTGCCAAATACCGACGCTTATTTGAGAGGTTATTAATACCCTCGTCCCTCTGCAACCCAACTAACTTTATCATGACCTGTGTTAGGATTTACAGATATTTGCGCAAGGAAATGTTTAAAGTATTTATCTGAAGGATAACTTTCATCATCTCTATGTTTCCAAGCTTCGCGAGAGTCGAATATGGAGATCCATATGAAACCACCGAGTTTGTATTTCTTCCTAAGGAAGTGAGCCAGTTTCATAACTTGTTCTTTGGTGGCTTTTTTAGATACCAGAATCTCCATCCCAGTACCCTTTCTGCCAGGTGTCCAACTACGCAAGACTTCAAATTCGATCATCTCGATCTTTGGTTGGGATACAGGAAGCTCCTTTTCTATCACTGCCTTCTCTCTTTCCAGAGCCTGTTTGCTGATAGATTCCCTGTTTTGTTTAGCTGGTGGTATTTGCTCTTTCTTGCAACCTAGAATAAGGACACAAGCAATTAGAAAACCAATACTTAATTTCAATTCTTACTCCTATTTTGAATTCAACCACTCCGAATCCGACCTCAGTTGCACGATGCGGGAAAGCCTTGCACAGGAACTGTTACCGTGGTCCGTTGTGTTCGAAGTAAATGTTCACCTCGTAAGTGTAAAACGATGGATTTATTACTGACTCGCCATATGCACCCTTCTCACCTGGTGCTACACGCTTTTTCAGGATAACGTAGCGTGGAGTAAAGGTTTCATTCCCAACCTGACACTGAAAATATCTAATGTCTGGTAGTCCACGAATCATGTCAAACTCTTCCTTTGTTAAATGTAAGGTCTTGTCAGGTAGAGTCTCCTCCGCCTCCTCCTCCTTCAAAACAATTCCCCATCTTTTGATTTCTGTCCAGCGATAAGATCTGCCTATCACGGTCCCGTCAATTAGTAGTTCAATACGATCCAACTCAGATACCTTCCAATCTTGTACCTTTCCGCAATTTGGGCAGAGCTTTTCATCAGTGCTTATCTCTCCACCGCACCATTTACATTTCTTTAATGTCAAAATTCCTCCAGTCTCGTAGGGGTTTTTTTTAAACCGTTAAAACAACCCCGGATTCGGAGAATCCGGACTATTTTATTTTACTCCACCGACACCCACAATAATTCTGTCGATAGAGATTATATTTTTGTGATAATTCCAAACTTCGTTTGAAACCATCCTTTTTCCGTAACGTCTCTACAAGATATTCAACCTTAAACCGTTCCGCTAACTCTTTGCCTGTCTTGTGAATATAATCAACATCTTTATGCGGACTTATAGTAAGCGTTGTAGCAAATGCCGGAATTCCAAGTTCTACAGCTTTTTGTGCGGTATATGCCAGATTGTGCTCGATGCACCGTTTGCACCTCTCCCCTCTTTCAGGTTCATCTTCAAATCCGGCTATTGATGCGCGCCAAGCATAACGATCCGGTTCAGCTTCCAAATAATCAACTCCCATCAATTCAGCCAGTCGTTGCGCTTCAGCCTCACGCTTCTCATATTCAACAAGCGGTTCTATATTTGGATTGTAAAATAGCCCTAAAACCTTGCCATATTGGGCTAACCGTTCATAACCAACCGTCTCATCAGGCGCACAGCAGATGTGCATTAACACCTGATACAAGCTATCCACCTTCCTGCGATACCAATGACCGTATAAACGAACTTAAAGATCGTTCTACCTCTTTCTCCAACGTTTCCCAGTTACGTTCAGCATATTCCGCGATTGCTTCATCGTTTATTTCAACGCCTTGTTCCCGCGCAATTTCCTCAGTAATTATTTGAAGTTTAATAGCTTTTGTAATTGACCCTACAACCAACGGTAGGTTACTTTTGGAAATAATTTCCATCAGTTGCTGTCTGCTGCCTCGCATATAGAGTGTACGATTCTGCTCCAGGCGGCTCAGTTGATCAGCCAAATTTCGACCTCCTCAAGTTTATAAGGTCTTACGTTTACAATCTTCACTTCATTGGCGCTCTCAATACGAACAGGGAACTCCTTTTCTAAATTCCTCACTTTGCTATATCTCACGCATATCCTTGCAGCAATTATTTCGTAATATGGATCAGATGATTTATCAAGTAATACAACAGGTCCGGGAATGTCAACTAACTCGATAATTGTTCTTTCTTTACCAAACTGCCTGAGAATATTACACTCCGCTTCATCTCTACCAACAATGATTTTCAAATTCGGATTTATTCGTAAATGCCTGCCCAACTTAAGAAGATTATAATCTTCCCATGTGATCTTATCTTTCCCTACGTATTCCCATAAATCTTTAACTCTTTTACTGTAAGATGGATCAGTTAAGATACATCCTCCAGCAGGGGTTGGATAGTCTTTAATGCCAAATTGCTTTGCTAACTCTATCTGGGGCTTACGGCTTCGCCCTTGAAAGGCTGGTAATTTATCACGATCAATCCAACCTTCTTTTTCCGGTAATGTTGTGGGCAACAATCGGCAAGATAGTGGTCGTAATAGCTGGTCTTCCAGTCCACTCTGGTGAGAGATTAACATCAGTTCCGGCATTCTCTGTGATTTCGGACGTTGACCTAAAACTTCGCCGGTAAAAACAAACTGTGCGCCCTCCTCCTCCATTATACTCCGAGCAGTCTGAAGCATTAGAATATGACAGTCTATGCAGGGATTAACATTCCGACCATAGTCATATCGAGGATTGTGGAGCATCTGTAAATAATTAACCGATAAATCAACCAATTCGATTTCGCAATCCAACACTCTCTCACCTGCTGTCAACCCACTGCGGTTGATGACAAACTCCTCGTTGTCAGCCGCGGCGGACTGACAGTCGGTAATAGTCCAATCAAAAAACGGTGTCTGGAATTTTATAACCTTTACAGCAATTCCTTGCTCAAGCATTAAATACAACGCCAATAAACTATCCAGTCCACCGGAAAGCATACCGACGGCTTTTATTGCTTTAGTCATCTGAATCCAAAATCGTCCTGAGCTTTCTTGAAAACCTCGTAACCTGATTTATCAAACAACACAAACCTTACTCTCTCCGGATATTCATTTTCATTCAGGAACGTAACTATAACGCCAATCATTATGCGAGCAGCTTCCAGCATCGAAAAACCGCCAACGCCGGTTCCTAACGCTGGAAAACTAATTGTTCCCATCCGTTCCTGATTAGCAATCAATAAACTATTCAAAACAGTTTTTTCTATCGAATCAGCAGTAGGCACTTCACCTAACCTCATCGCAGCAGCGTGAATCACATACCTTGCAGATAGATTTCCCCCGCTTGTCAGTGCTGAACCGCCAAGCTCAACGGCACCGTGCCTGTTGCACTCCTCTTGAATGGATGATCCACCTTTGATTCGTATAGCTCCTGCTACTCCGGATCCTAACCACAAATCAGTATTAGCAGCATTAACTATCGCATCAACTGTTTCAGCAGTGATATCTCCCTGGATAATCTGTATTCTATCCGATACTTCCATGCCTATAAATACCCATTATCTTTATTGAATGACATTCTGAAAGGAACTCCTCTAACGAATACTATAAGTTGAATTCAACTTTGCTCTGAAGTACAATTTCATTTATTATGCCTTGTAGATACCCCTGTTTAATTGCAACTAAAAACCTTTCTTTTAGTATAGGGATATTGATTATTTCTTCAATGCAGGACATATATTTCTCAATAATAGCTTTAACTGAGTATTGTCGTTCTGCACCCACTCTAAGCATTTCCGATAATCGTTCAACAGACTCTTCTGACTTGATAACAAATGAAATCGGGTATCTTTCAATCATATCAATGTCTAAAAAGTACTTACGTACATCGACTGATTCGGTAACTTGAAAGAATCTGCCTAATGGACGCATAACAAAATCAATGCCTCCATCATTAGCATTGGTTCGACCAGTCTTGTAAAGCTCTAACGGCGATTTTTCCAAGTTCTCTAAATCAAATCCGAAGTAAACTGTTTGATCGTGATAGTAGTACTTGAGGATTGCATAACTTACAATCTCAAAAATTCGTGCATCAACGTTCGGTGCAAGTAAGCCCTCTATGAAATCTGTGACCTCTTTTGTGTCTTTCTTACCGATTTCTACCAGCTTCTCACAAGTTTTGATGAAATTCCGGAATGAATACTGTTTAGCCTTAATATATTCGTTAATTATTTCATTGATAGTTTCAGCCAGATTATACTTCTTCTTACCGATAGTTACTCGAAGCAGCTTTTCGTTTATCCAGTAACGCTTTGTATCCACAACTCGCAGGATTGGTATTGAATCAACTTGCGGAAAGAACTTCCGGAATTCTTGATTCATACGGTGATTAAGAGCATGATTCTGTAGCTTACTCCCGAATGGTAATTCTCGCTGTCGTTTGAAAATATCAACGAATCGAGTGCCTTCGTATTCCGAGTAGTTTTCCTTCTTGTGGAAATTTCCTTTGATATAATCTTCAACGAGAACGTAGATTGCATATAGATTCGCAAATCTGCTCCTTGCCTTTGATCCTCGGCTGGCAGATACTGTCTTTAGGTTTATGTATTGAATGAGAGGGCTCGCAATATAGATGTCATTGCCAGCGTCTCCAAAGTTCTGGTTTATAACTCGTACTATTGTCGGTGTGAATTCGTGTTCCATTATTACCCTTCGGAAAGGACAAGGCGATGTTGTGCAGGATGCTCATGTAGTTCGAATGTTCTCTTTGGTCTTTTGAGGAACTCTCCTTTATATTCGTTACAAATACCTACGCGTCTAAGTCCAATCTTAATATATTCTTCTTCGATCTCTATCCCGATTGATTGACGATTCAGCGACTTAGCAACAAAGGATGTAGTAAATGTCCCAGAAAACGGATCGAGTACAATATCACCTGGATTCGAACTAGCTCGGATGATACGTTCAATCAAAGCTACAGGTTTCTGTGTTGGATGCTTTTCATACTCTGGCATTCTGTATCGCACACGCGGAATAAACCAAACATTCCCAGGAACTTTTTTTGTGTTATATTGTGTGGGTATTGGTTTCCTGTAATCAATTAATTTTCGTTTCGCTCCGGTTTTAGCTTCTACAAGAATATCATCGGAATTGAAAGTATAGTTATCTTTATTTCGAACGCAAAAAAGGACAGGTTCATACAATGAACCAAAATACTTTCGGGCTTGGACTCCAGAACTATCATAAGCCCACACAAGTCTTGACAAGATTGTAAGTTTGTTACCGATATAAATGTCAAAGAAAGGCATATTTTGCGTTGCAGTCATTACATAGAATGTACCATTCTTCTTAAGTTTTCTAATACATAGTTCCAGCCACTTATAACACCACTCAAGATAAGTATCAATAGAACTCCACTTATCCTTTCGACCATTGAAGTTTTTGCCTATATTGTAAGGAGGATCTGCAAAGATAAGATCTATAGATTCATCCTTAACGCGTTCATCTAATGCTTGTATAGCATCTCCCCAGATGATCGCATTATCTCCGTTCTCGAATACTCGAAGATTTTGCGTTTTAATCATAGTAATCTCTTTTATTATCGGGTATGAGACAAGTCCGACTACAAAGAAAAAATCTGCGTAATCTGCGGTCAGAAACCTTCTTCCTCAATCACCTGCCTAATCCGGTCATACCCAGCTTTTAATCCTTCGGAAATTATCTTCACACATCCTAACACCGGCATAAAATTAGTATCGCCATCCCAACGCGGCACAATATGCCAATGCAGGTGTCCCGGCAGCCCAGCGCCAGCAACTCGACCCAGGTTTAACCCGATATTGTAGCCGTGAGGTTCATAAGCTATGTCCATCCAGCGAACCGCTTTTCGGGTTAACTCTCCCAGTGCTGTTAACTCATCCGTAGTCAAATCCTTCAATTCACCGATATGCCTGTTAGGCACTACTAATAAGTGACCGTTATTATAAGGATATAGGTTCATTATCAAGAAGACCAATTCGTCACGATGAATAACCAATTTTTCGCGATCATCGTTGGTATCCAAAGCTTCACAGAGAAAACAACCGGATGGATGTTTCACTGCGGACTGGATGTATTCAAGACGCCAAGGCGCAGCAATACGGTCTATTTCACCCATCAATTACCTTCCGCGCGTCTCTCTTCGTACTCGGTAACGAGTTTGACCTGAATATCACCCGGTACTTGCTCGTAATGTGAGAAGCTGCTTTTGTATAAACCACGCCCGCCGGTTAACGAACGTAATGTACTGGTATATTTATACAATTCAGCCAATGGAACTTTCGCGCGGATCACCTGGAAGCGTCCTTCTGCGTCCATACCCAATATTTTTCCTCGCCTTGAAGAGATATCACCCATTACATCGCCCATAAACTCTTCCGGTACACGGACTTCTACGTCGTTAATCGGTTCAAGCATCACTGGTTTAGCTTCCCTGAAGACTTTCTTAAAACCCAATGAACCTGCAACCTTAAAAGCATTCTCTGATGAATCTACCGTATGGTAGCTGCCATCATAACAGGTAACTTTAACATCGACAACCTTGTAACCAGCTATTACTCCATCTCCCATCGTACCTCGAACTCCCTTCTCAACTGCAGGTATAAACTTGCTCGGAATAACACCGCCGACTATTGCATCGACAAATTCAAACTCATCTCCTCTCGGCAACGGCTCAAGCCGTATCCAGCAATCACCATATTGCCCGCGTCCACCACTCTGCTTTTTGTATTTTCCCTGACCTTCAGCGCTGGTGCGTATAGTTTCCCGATAAGGTATTCGTGGTTCGACTTGATTAATTTCAACGCTAAATCGCTCCTTCATTCGATCAATAAGCACATCCAGATGCAGCTCACCTTGACCGGATACTAAAAGCTGTCTGAGTTCAGGATCGTATTTGAAATGATAAGAAGGATTCTCTTCAACCAGTACGTGCAGCGCATTTCCGATTTTCTCATCGTCACCCTTTTCGCGAGGTTCCATTGCGATAGTAATGACCGGATCTGGAAAATCCACACCCTCGAGAAGATACCTTTCCTTTGGATTGGAAAGTGTATCGCCAGTATGCGTGTCCTTCAACTTAACCAACGCTCCCATATCACCGGCGGGAACAGTATCAACCGACGTGCGGTTCTTTCCACTGATAGTGTATATCTGACCAATCTTTTCAGCTTTCATCCGAGTTGTATTGCGCAGATCGTCTCCACTACTAACGGTTCCCTGGTAAACTCTGAAGAACGCCAGATCTCCGACGTGCTTATCGGAAATTGTCTTGAAAACAAGCGAAGCAGTTGCGGCGGTTGGATCGCAAGGAATTTCCAGTTCTTTCTCAACGTTCTCTTTACTTGCAATTGCAGTAGGCATATCAACAGGTGAAGTAGCTATATCTGTCAGAAAATCGAGTAACAAAGATGTCCCAACTTCTTGTTTTGCGGCGCCACAAAGAACGGGATATATAGCTCCTTTCTGGAAACCCTTCTTCAAACCAATTAACAACTCTTCCTGAGTTAAGCCATCATTCTCAAAGAATTTTTCCATAAGCTCATCATCAGTCTCTGCCACGCTTTCAATCAGATTCTGGCGCATTTCATCAGCTTTATCTTTATGTTCACCGGGGATATCTGCTGTGGACTTGATACCTCCATCCGGATTCCAAGTGATTAGCTTCATTGAAATCAGATCAATAATCTGATTAAACCCATCACCAACATTGACTGGAAATTGGATTGGCACAGCGCCGCTGTAAGCATCGGCTAACGATTGTACAACCTGATCAAAATCCACGTTCTCGCGATCGCAATGATTGATAAAAAAGAAACGCGGGAGACTGCGTTCTTCTGCAAACCTCCAGAACATATCCGTTCCAACCTCGATGCCTGCAGCCGCGTGAATTAGAACTCCTGTAATATCAGCCACACGAATCGCACTCTTGACCTCGCCTGAGAAATCGGTAAAACCGGGTGTATCAAGCAGGTTTACTTTAATATCTTTGTGCTTACCGACTACTAAGATCGTAGAGATTGACATCTGGCGTGAAATCTCTTCGCTCTGATAATCGCTGGCAGTATTCCCTTCTTCAATCGAACCCATTCGAGTTATCACTCCCATTTGATGGAGAAGCGATTCAGTCAGGGTTGTCTTACCGGCGCTCTGGTGCGAAATTAACGCCACGTTCCTGATTTTATCCGGGTGAGCTTCTTTCAATTCTGTTCCTCCGAAACTAATTTATACTTTCAGATAACAATATGATCTGAAAATCCAATTACTATTTAGAAATTATTAACCTTTAATATTACGAAATTCTATTGATTAAATCAATATCTCAACCCATAAAACGAATATAAAAAATATCTGTTCCAATCTTTCTTTCAATATGCCTTTATATGAAAATCCAATTTGATTTTTAGGAAACAAGTATATTATACGTTGATTCATACAATACTTGCTTCTCGCTTAATATAATGTTACATTTCCAGTTATGAATTCACTTCAATAGTAATTTGCATCTTTTAATAGAGGGAAAAATGACAGATTCCAACCTTTTAAGTAAAGAGCAAGAGTTCTTTCGCAAAAAACGAAAAGAACTACTCCCCAATAATAGAGGTAAATGGGTTTTAATTTATAAAGAAGAAATCCTTGGCATATTCGAATCTTTCAAAAATGGCTTGGAACAAGGCTACTTACAATGTGGCGATGAACCTTTTCTATTAAGAGAGATCACAAGAGTTGATAAACCTATTATCTTTCATCATGGCGTTTTATAATGACCCTATTTGAAAGACGGATAAGTAATATATGTAAGCGAGGAGCTATTTGTTCTATTAAAATCGGAGTTTCAAGCTTGCGAGCAATCTATCTACAGAAAGAGGGATATTCAATTCCCGAAGAAATGACGGTAATGTCTTTATTAGATACTGGAGCTTCACATACAGTTATAACTACAGGCTTACTGGATAAATTGAATATTAAACCTATAGAGTTTGTACATATCAGTTCAACCACGCATAGTAATGTATTAAAGCCAAGATACGATGTTAACATTACTTTTGAAAGTCATAACAGAATAATAGAAGATGTTCTTATCATTGAAAGTAATCTTCGTAAAGGCGAATATCAATGTTTAATTGGTAGAGACATATTAAAGAATATGTTGCTTATTTATAATGGAATAACTAATTGCTTTACATTATGTGATTAATACTTCAAAAACATTCCATCCAAACGCTCAATCCAGAAATCACAAACTAACTTCTATACAACATATAGAAATCACTTTTCATAATATCCTTCTCCTTTAAAATTCTTCGGTTATATATCGTTAAATAATTGAAATCATAGGATTGTTTATCGTATATTGATGTCAGTATCGTAGGTGTCCCTGCCTGCGGAAATACACACGCATGGAGGCGTATGCTCTACGAATTATACCGTAATAACCAATTATTCACCAATCATCAACTAACAAAGCCGTCAATAAAATGAAAGAAAAGCATAAACTATTAGCACGCCTACGCGAAGAAGCGTTAAAAGGCGGAGGACAAAAAAGGATAGACACTCAGCATGCCAAAGGTAAACTGACCGCCCGCGAGCGTCTGGATCTGTTGCTGGATAAAGGAAGCTTCTCCGAGATTGATATGTTCGTTAAGCATCGCAGTCACGATTTCGGGCTTGAAAAGCTACGGTATCCCGGAGATGGAGTTATCACCGGTTATGGCAGAATCGACGGCAGGTTAGTGTTTGTGTTCTCACAGGATTTCACAGTTATGGGAGGTTCGCTCGCTGAAGCGCATGGCGCTAAGATATGCAAAATAATGGATATGGCTCTAAAGGTCGGCGCGCCGGTCATTGGCATTAACGACTCAGGTGGAGCGCGCGTTCAGGAGGGTGTAGTATCCCTCGGCGCTTATGCTGATATTTTCTTACGGAATACGTTGACTTCAGGGGTAGTTCCCCAGATTTCCGCTGTAATGGGACCCTGTGCCGGCGGCGCTGTCTATTCACCGGCTATAACAGACTTCATTTTTATGGTTCGCAATACGAGCTACATGTTCGTAACCGGTCCGAAAGTGGTCAAGACGGTCACTCACGAAGAGATCACATCAGAGGCATTAGGCGGCGCTGATACTCACGCTATAAAAAGCGGCGTGGCGCACTTTGCAATGGACAGCGAAGCGGAAGCTATCGAACAGATTCGAAGGTTGATGTCCTTCATCCCTTCCAATAATATGGAAGATCCACCTGTAATCGAATGCAAGGATCCACTCGACCGTGCTGATGAGAAATTAGATGAGATCGTTCCTGACAATCCTAACAAACCTTATGATATTAAAGAAGTGATCAACCGAATAGTTGACAACGGTGACTTAATGGAGGTTCACGCTGATTTTGCGCAGAATATTGTTGTGGGGTTTGCACGTCTGGGTGGTAAACCAATTGGTATCATCGCTAACCAGCCTGCTATATTGGCAGGTGTACTCGACATCGCTTCATCACGCAAAGGAGGGCGTTTTATTAGATTCTGTGATGCTTTCAACATACCAATAATTACATTCGAGGACGTTCCCGGGTTCCTACCGGGGACAGAGCAGGAATGGCGGGGTATCATCGTAAACGGCGCTAAACTCCTATACGCTTACTGTGAAGCAACCGTACCGAAAATTACCGTCATCACCCGTAAAGCTTACGGTGGCGCTTACGATGTTATGAACTCCAAACACGTTCGCGGTGATATCAATTTCGCTTGGCCCTCTGCCGAGATCGCTGTTATGGGACCGAAGGGCGCTGTTGAAATCATATTCTCCAAACAGATGGCAGAGGCTGACGATCCAGATAAACTGAGCAAACAACTAATCGAAGATTACACTGAAAAATTTGCCAACCCATACATTGCGGCTGAACGGGGATATGTAGACGAGGTCATCGAACCACGTAATACACGCCCTAAACTAATAACGGCACTCGCTATGCTGGAAAATAAGGTTGACAGTAATCCGAAGAAAAAGCACGGGAATATTCCTCTCTAAAAGTTAGCAAGTTAGCAAGTGAGCAGGTAAGCAAGTAATAAAGGTTAATTAGCATTACTTTGTTAAGTGCGAATTCCGCGTAGGGGCCAATTTATTGAGCCCCTTCTACTTATGCAAAAGGGCTCGATAAATCGGCCCCTACGCGGAACTTTTAATGTTTCAAACAATTATAAAAACC
>JAVCDD010000328.1 GCA_030765125.1 Candidatus Hatepunaea meridiana | reverse complement strand
TTTATAATTGTTTGAAACATTAAAAGTTCCGCGTAGGGGCCGATTTATCGAGCCCTTTTGCATAAGTAGAAGGGGCTCAATAAATTGGCCCCTACGCGAAATTCGCACTTAACAAAGTAATGCTAATCCGGATAAACCAAAATCGAATAGAAGTCATTTAACACTCGATTTCATATTCAAGTATTCATTTTGAATTATAAATTTTGAGTTTTGAGTTTTGAATTGTCATAAATTGAAATTAATATCTTCTGATGCCTTTTCTAAACTCCTGGTTAAGTGTTAATGTATAGAAATCACATACTCTTTTCTTTTAATTCAAAATACCAATAATATTTTCTGCTAGAAAAATACGAATATCAGTTATAAGGTACTAACAAGTGATCCGATTTTTACCCGTTGCCTGTATTGACTTACAGGTAGCGTATTGCTTACAAAGCTAATCAATTCTATTATGTTTCAGCAAAAGAAATCAATCGCCTCTTTTTTAATCAGTTCTTCAATATTCAGCATATTAACTGTTTTCTCTTCGTCCATTTATTGTCAGCAGTCATATCAATCCGATCTGTTTCATATTGCCCGTGTTAAATATGGTGGTGGTGGCGATTGGTATTCAAACACTTCGTCGTTGCCAAATCTACTGCGTTTTATTAGCGAGCAAACCGGTGTAGTTACTGCTAAAGAAGAAGATGTTGTTGAACTGTCCAGCCCACGGCTTTTTAATTATCTTTATCTATATATTAACGGACACGGAAATATCCGTTTTACCGAACGTGATGTGCAACAACTCAGGCGTTATCTTGAAGCAGGTGGATTTCTACACGCAGATGACAACTATGGAATGGATAAATCTTTCCGTCGCGAAATGAAGCGAATCCTGCCCGAGTCCGACTTCACTGAAATTCCCTTTAATCATCCTCTATATCACAGCTATTATAATTTCAAATCAGGACCTCCCAAAATACACGAACATGATAGTAAGCCCGCTCAAGGACTAGGTCTGTTTTTGGAGGGTAAATTAGTCGTTTACTATACCTACCAATCCGACTTAGGTGACGGCTGGGAAGACCCTGACGTCCATGATGACCCGCCGGAAAAACGCCTATCTGCGCTAAGGATGGGAACAAACATTGTTATTTGGCGGTTGAAGGGTGGAGAATGAACCTTTCTAAAGACATCGAAAATTCCCGTCATATCTTAAATGAACTGCGATTATCACAACGGTGGATCAATCTCATTGCGAGTCTTAGTTATGCGTTTGCAATAATTATATTATTGTGGTTTTCTGCTTTCGCATTAGAATCCATCGTGATATTCTCGACTAATGCAAGGATTGGTTTGCTGACGACGGCTGTGATACTGACTATCGTAATATTGACTTATGCAATAGCTACGGTTATGAAAGATCCTCATTTATGCAAAGGATGGTATTCAGAAGAATGGTGGGCATTGAGATTAGGACATACTGCGCCTGACAAGATCAGAGATCGCCTGCTTAATGCAATTCAGATAAACCAGCCCGCTGTCAACCAGCCGCGGTTGACAGCACACACAAGACCATCTCGTCAGGAGAGTGCATCCACTGAACTTGCCCAATATGCCCTATACCAAGCAGTTGCCGATCTGAAGGATATAAATATTGATCAGGCTATTGACAAATCAAAACGGAAGAAATCAATCATTGCAACGAGTTCATCGCTAATTTTTGTTATCTTATTATTTCAGCTTTTTCCTTTATCAACTGCTGCCAACCGCCTGTTTCATCCAGCAACAGTCTATTCAATTCCACCACCTTTTACTTTAATAATTGAACCTGCTGACGGCTGGGCATACCGTGGGGAATCGGTTGCATTTACAATTATTAAGGAAGCAACGCCTGATGTTGCTTTTCAACTGCCGGGACGGGAGCTAAAGGGTGGTGAGGTGGATTTTATCTATTCTATCGAGGATGGCGGAAAGCAGATAAGCACTGTTATTCTTGAAAACTGTCATACGAGGGCGTGTGACAGCACGGGATTTGATCAGATATTCATTGGCAGTATAGAATTTAACGGTTTCCCCAATTCAATCAGCTATTCTGCACGTCAAGATGAAATTACTTCGGAAGAATACAAACTTAGTATCGTCACTCGTCCCCAGATTGCTGAGCTTCAATACCGCCTGTTCCCGCCCCGCTATAGTCGTTTGCCAATGACCGTTGGCAAGTACAACGTCGGTGATGTGGAAGCGCTGCCCGGATCAAAGCTCGAAATGACTATCCGTTCCAATAAAATCCTTGACAATGCCACTCTGGTCTTCCTTCGTTCCGGCGCGGATACCAGCGCCCTTGACAGTCTTTCCCTCGCTATATCAGGGCAGACCGGAACCTGTAAATTCACCGTAGTGCGCGAAGGTGAATATCATCTTTGGTTAATTGATAACGATGGTCATGCTAATCGTGATCCGATTAACTACCGCATCCGCTTGCTTGCCGACAGTTATCCCCTTGTCCGAATCACTTACCCATTTGAAGACGTCATATTAGGTGATGATATGCAATTGCCTCTGCAGATCGAAGCGGACGACGATTATGGTATTGGAAAACTTGAACTGGCATATAGCTTGATGGATCAGGATTCAATCATTAACACGATTCAGATTAAATTTGACTCCCCGGGTAAGCAAAGCATAACTGCTCAACAGATATGGAACCTTGCAGATATGAGCCTTTTCCCTGGAGACGTCATTGAATACTGGGCTGTCGCATGGGACAATGATGTAATCTCCGGACCGAAGCGCACCGAGAGTGAACGCCGTTTGGTTAGACTGCCTTCAATGGAGGAGATTGTTGCAGGAGTCGACCAGAGTGAAGAAGCCGGGATTGAACAAGCACAGCGGACACTTGACGCAGCTAAAGAACTGCGTGAGAAGGTGAATGAAATTGTTGAAGAGTTGCGCCGTAATCCCGATGTTGACTGGGAAAAACGGCGCGAGATGGATGCTGCGCTGGAACAACAGCAGGATATTGAACAACAGGTTGAGGAACTGTCGAAGCGCATAGATGATTTAGTGGAAAAGCTGGAAAAGCACGATCTGATTACCGCTGAGACACTTGAAAAATACCAGGAATTGCAGAACCTGATTGCCGAGATCGCATCACCTGAACTGAAAGCAGCAATGGAGAAGCTTAAAGAAGCAATGGCTGCACAGGATCCCGAAAAAGTCAGAGAAGCTTTGGAAGATTTTGACTTGACACGCGAAGAATACCTTGAGCGTATAGAACGCAGTTTGAGCATTCTGAAACAGCTTCAATTAGAACGCAAGATGGACGAACTCGTTCGTCTGACCGAAGAACTGCTGCACCAGCAGGAGGAAATACTCGATAAGGTTGACGATGCCAGCGGTGAGGAACTTGCTAATCGGGAGAAGTTGCTGGAACGGGCGATGGATATTGCTAACGAAGTAATGAAAGAAGCACAACAGCTTGCTGAAGAAGCAGACGAAGGCGCTTTAGCAGCGCAACTGGATAGCCTGTCTGATTTATCTGAAACAAAGGACATTGCCGGTCAGATGGAGAGCGCAGCACAGTCTTTTTCCCAGAATCGCAAGCGAGATGGTCAGAGTAAAAGCGAACAGGTGGCACGTGATTTGGCTGAACTATCTGCGGGTCTCAAGAAATCGGCGAATGAATTGAAAGAGCGTCGAAAGGCTGATCTGGCGAAAAAACTACGCCGTCTGGCAGAGGAGTTGATCTTTGTGTCGCAGAATCAGGAGAAATTATCATCCCAGAGTCGTGAGATCGGAACCAAATCGCCGCGCTACCGCGATCTCGCCGGTTGGCAGGAGGATGTTCGTATGGCTTTGCAGGGAATTATTTCCCGAATGTTCACGTTATCCAAGGAAACGTTCTTTATTACTCCTGATCTGGGTGCTTCACTCGGTAAAGCCTCCGGTGAATTGGAACGCGCTCTAGTCGGTTTTTCAGATAGAAGACCGCGTTCAGTTGCCTCACCTCAGCAAAAGGCGATGGGTGAGATCAACCGTTCAGCGTTAAAGATACTCAATATTTTAAGCCAACTTGAAGGGGCGTCTTCAGCTTCAGGTTATGAAGAGATGATGGAGAAGTTATCGGAGATGGCATCTTCCCAACAGGGATTAAACGACCAGTCAATGATGATGCCAGGTGGCGATGGTGAGCAGATGATGCCCGGCGGTGGCGATCAGTTCGCAAAGATGGTAGCTCAGCAGCGGGCGCTTCAGGAACAGATGCAGCAACTCTCCGAAGATGCAAGCGGAATGCAGGAGATACTCGGTGATCTGGAGGGAATAGCCAAGTCAATGGGTGAGGTTTCGGAAGACATAGAGGATCAGAGCATCACCGCCCGCACCCGGCGACTCCAACGCCAGATTGTAAGTCGTCTTTTAGATGCAACCCGCTCTGCAAAGGAACGCGAATACAGCAAACGCCGCGAGAGCAAGATCGGACGCCAGCTAACACGAAAATCCCCACCATCCCTGAAACTTGCCCAAGACAGAGACCAACTCCGTCGCGATCTGCTCAGGGCGCTGCAGGAAGGGTATACACGTGATTATCGGGAGTTGATAAAAGCCTATTTCAGGGAATTGGAAAAGAAATAAGGGGACGGTATTACTACTTTGTTAAGTTTAAAGTTAGCATAGTTGCCAATTAAGAAATATCAAAATGCAAACTAAATAGAGTAATCCTACGTAGAGTATTCTACAAATGCTTTTAAAAAAACTTGATACTAAAAAAGAAAAATGATTATCTTATTGGGTAGATTTGATGCAGGAAACTTCTAATTATGATATTATTAAATCGGTTATGCCTTTAGCTCAGCAATGTATAAACTTAATAACACTGGAGTAGCGCAGCTTGCTGCGTTCTTGCACGGTGGCGCATGCATGTCTGCTTGCGAGTGCGCAGCAAGCTGCGCTACTCCGGCTGAGCTAAAGGCATAACCGAATTATTAAATATCCAGAAACTCAGGAAATTTGTTAAGAAACATAGACATTCAAAAAAGTTAATTGAAACTTGGAAATTCTTTATTGAAAATGCTAAGTGGAATGGACTTATTGATATCAAGAGAGATTGTTACAGGATAAATCCAATAACAGAATACAGAGTCGTTTTTAAAATTGGCGGCAATCGTTGGAGAATAGACACAGAGATTGACTACCAAAGAAAAATGGTGTTTATCAGGAGAATTGGAACACATGAAGAATATAACAAGTGGAAGTATAATAATTAAAAACGATAATTAACATTACTTTGTTAAGTGCGAATTTCGCGTAGGGGCCAATTTATTGAGCCCCTTCTACTTATGCAAAAGAGCTCGATAAATCGGCCCCTACGCGAAACTTTTAATGTTTCAAATAATTATAAAAACCAATATTGATACTTAACAAAGTAATGTTAAGTAAGGGGAAACAATGTGTTTAAGAGCTATTAAGACAGAAGGAGACTATAATGAAGCAATTAATGAGCTTGAACAACTTATTAGTCTTCATCCAGCGCCAAAATCAAAGGAATCAGATAAGTTAGAGGTTCTCGCCATTCTAATTAAAAACTATGAAGATCGGAACTTTAAATTCGATCTTCCTGATCCGATTACTGCTGTAAAATTTGTAATGGATCAACGCAATTTAAAGCAAGATGATCTTATTCCCTTCTTTGGATCACGTAGTGGCGTGTCCGGATTTCTTTCTGGCAAACGGGAACTAAGTAAGAAAGTAATGCAGAAATTACACAAAGAGTTTAAAATCCCCGCAGAAATCCTGTTACAGAAACCGAGCGATAAAACAATAAAAAGAACTAAAATACAACAGAAGAAAATACATACTGTGGATATGGTATAATTCATTTTGTAAATATATTAATTCCTTCTGCTGTTTTTCACAGGCAGCAATAAAGCATCTGAACAACCAAAATCAATATCCCCCAATTACTAAGTTCAGAGTTTACCCCGAGACTTCGGGATGTTTTTCCTCCCCAAACTATCGGAGTGAACTCCAAACCAAGCATCCCGAATTATCTGGATGAACTTCAAATTCTACGCTAATTTTTCAACATAGTATGCAAATAATGTCAAATTTGGTTTTATTACATACGGTTTTAGTTATATTTAACATATGGTATAATTATTGCGAATTTTACTATATATTTAGTATTTCACCAAAAGGATAACCACAATGCTCCAGAGAATCATTCTTACGTTAGCTTTACTGACATTTTCCTCTAACAACATAGCTGCTGTTTCGCACTCGCTACCTCCTGTAGGGAATAAAGCGGGAATAAACGTTGCGGAAATTGACCGGCGTGCAACTATCGTTGCATCCGATAACCAAACAATCAACATTGATTTCGAGTTGAACGATCTCGAAGTGCGAAGGGTTATTAAGGACAATGAAACCTTTGAGATTTATGGTCTCCCAGGGGAAGGTATAATCTGGGAACATGAAAAACCAGTACTACCAATGGTCTGCCGGTTTGTTGTGGTACCACCGGATAAAGGAATTGAGTTAGTAGTAGAAGTTGGTGAATCACGGTGGGTTGATGCAAATGAAGCTCCGGTTTTATGCGATGACGTTGAAGCGGTTGCGGTTTTTTCGACAGCGAAGAATGACAATTCCAACGACAGACAGGAACGTTTATTCTGCCCGGTTGATAATAGCCTTTATCCGCCGGTTGTAGCGGAGATGAGCGCTCCATCCATCGTTCGAGGCGTTCGAATAGTGAAGATAATGACCTATCCTATTCAATATGATGCTGCTAACAACCGTTATTTGCATAATGAAGGAATCCAAACTGAACTTCGCTTTACTGATGCTGAACCGATAAATCCTGTGCTTGTGCCGATCCGGCGCAACCGCAGTGCTGATTTTCTGAAGTACATAAGCAGCATAGCCATAAATGGCAATCAAGTTGGGCGTGATGATCCTGACAGGGATGCGGAACCGGAATATATCGGTCATTATTGCATTGCTTCTCACCCTACTCTTATTCAATACGCAGGACGGTTTATCGAATGGCGACGAAAATCCGGTTATAAGGTTGATATACTCGATCTCTCTTCCGGCGGCGCATCCAGTTCCGGAACAGTAAGCAGTGAAATTCGCGGTCTCTATAATGAGTATCTCGAAGACGGTGTTGATCCATTTGACTTGTTAATGCTAATCGGTGATCGCCCAAGGTATACACACGGTCCAGGTGTCGGCGCACAATTGGCATCGAACGGACAGCATACTGATTTTCCATACGGTCTCATTGAAGGCAATGATCAGGATGCCGACGTAGGTTTAAGCCGTATAGCCGCCGGCAGCCAGGCAACGATGGAACTGGCAATTGGACGGACGATGTGCTACGAAGCTACACCCAATATGGAAGATACGGATTGGTTCACCAAGGGATTGGCATATTCCCAGCATTGGGGTAACTCCGATGCTTCTGCCTATCACCTGTCGGTTCATTCGAATGTCCGATGGGCTTCTGAAGTGCTTGAACATATGGGCTTCACCGATATAACGTTCTATGAAGACCTCAATTGGGATCGGTATTGTGAACGATTAGGACCTGTTATTCTGGAACACCTGAATGAAGGAGCAAGCCTGTTAATCGGGCGAGCAGAGAACTATTATCATGTTCCCAGATGGGGTGGCGTCCGTGATTTCAATCAAGCAGCTCATGACAATGATGTTTTCCCCATTAACATCACAACTAACGGGCACGGTGAATGGCAGGCGGAAGTAATGTCCCGCACCGGCAGCGGTAATCATCTAAAGGGTTATGTAGCGACGACTTTTACGTGGAGTGGACCGCGAACGCTGCCAAACAGCGCTATCTGGGCGGAGATGGTAAGTACGGTTTGCCTGCGCGATCTACCTTATGGATGGGGTTACTCCGGCGCTCTGTCCAATTTCACCCGCTATCTTCGTCAAGAAGGTGGGGTTAACTTCGACTGGTTTAAACAGAACGTCGAAGCCTGGGGCGAGCCCGGCATTCAGCCGTGGCGCGGCGTTCCGACTATTGTTGAAGTTGATTTCCCGACATCTATCACACCTGATACCAGAATGATCGAGGTGCAGGTCTGGGACAGAGTAGAAGAAACTGAATTAGCCGACGCACAGGTGACGCTTTATTACCCAGGTGACATGCCTGGTTTTAACGATGCTGAGTACCGCACTTACGACGAAATGATTATGTTCACCAAGAAGAGCGATGCTGATGGAATGGTACGGTTCATCTTTGATGAGGCATTGTTCGAGGCTGGTGAAGACCTGTTTTTGACAATTTCAGGTCGCAGTATATGTCCTTTGTTTGAAGAAATTGAAATTGTGACTCCTGACATTGCTATTGATCTTGCTGAGTATTCCATTTCTGATGAAGATGGAAACGATAATGGTGAGATTAATCCGGGGGAAACAATCGCTTTGGAACTCGTTGCTGCTAATCTTGGCGATGAGGCTACTGCGCGGGACGTCACTGCTGTTGTCATTAGCTTATCACCTTGGGTTGAAGTAGCAAGAAACGAAATTTCATTCGGTGATATAGAACCCGAAGAGACCGCTGAAGGCGATGAAGCTGTAATGCTGAGTATTTCATCTGTTTGCCCGGATGGTGAAAGCAGATCTATTACTCGACCGGAATTGTCGATAGAATTCAGCAGCGGTGAAAACACCTGGTTTTCAGCAGTCAAATTAAATCCGTCTGCACCGAATTTTGAAGTGCATCGTGTAGTCGGAGATGGTATAATTGACTATGAACTTGGTGAGCTGAATATAGAATTAATAAACAGGGGTGATGTAGACGCCCATAATGTAAGAGCAAGGCTGGCTTCCAGAGGCTTGGGCGTTAGCGTAAGCAACAACGAGACACGTTATCCCGATATAGCAGTAGACCAGCATCGAACTATTGCAGGTGATCCCTTTACGGTAACCGGGAACATTATTGTTCCACCAGGTTTTCGAAATGAGATGATGATGATAATAAGTTGCAACGATGAGTTCATTGACACAGCTTATTTTGAGCTACAGGTAAATGAGCCGTGTGCAAATGCACCTTCACCGCCGGATCTTTATGGGTATATGTGCTTTGACAATACTGATGAGGATTGGGAAATTTCGCCCGAATTCGAATGGATTGAGATCAGCTTGCGAGATGATGACAGAGAATTCAACGGCGAAAGAATAGAATTCGAGGGGAATTCAGTTCAAAATCGCGGTGAAGCCTTCGTGATTGATCTCGATTTCACCTCCCGTTTGTATGGTTATGAATTTGACCAGATAACCGTCTCCAATCATGGTTATATCTGTATTGGCGATCAGGAATTGGTCATCAATCACCAGAATTGGCCACTTGATCGTGCCTTTGGGGGTGGTGTCGGAATGATAGCACCCTTCTGGGAAGACCTCCGATTAAGCGGTGATGACGCGGGAATCTACTATTACTATGACGAGGATAATGCACGGATGATCGTCGAATGGTACAAGCTAAGGCACGTAACCGGTGGAAATACCGACTTGACATTCCAGGTTATAATCCACGATGCGGATGTATGGGTTGTAGACGAGCGAAGGAATCCGCCGCTTGTATTTCAGTACTTGAGTATTGCTAATACATCTAACGTCAGACAAGGTGATATAGCATGGATGGACAATACTCCTTTCGCTTCAGTCGGTATTTCAAGTCCTGATGGTTACGGAATTAATTACACCTATAATAACCAATACCCGGTTTGGGCGGCACACATTGAAAACCGTATGGCATTGCTGTTTACAACAACACCACAATTCAAATCCGGCTGCTTGCGCGGTCGCGTAATTGACGCAGAAACCCGACAACCGATTCACGAAGCGGTTATCTTTACCGAACATGGCTTTACTGATCGAACCGATGAGGACGGTTATTGGTTTATTCAGGATGCCCTCGCTGATATCCCTTTTGATATCACTGCTGCGAAGTTGGGATATAACGATTCTACTTATACCGAACTTTTCCTTGAAGAAGATGATACCCTGGAGATAAACTTTGCGCTGCTGCACCCCGAGTTCCTTGCTTCAGATATGCACCTGTTAACTATGCTTGATCCGGAACTTACTGTTAACCTGCCGTTTAACATTTTTAATGAAGGTAATGGTCCCCTTGAATGGACAATGACAAGACGGCTGCCGGGCGGCGCCGAACGAGATCCCTGGGAATTGAGGTTGTCATATCCCGTTAGTGAAACCGTTGAAGATTCCCGTGTGGAAGGTGTTATTTATATTGATGACAGATTCTATGTGTCCGGCGCCAATCGTCAGGGACGGGAAGACGGTGAGAATATGATTTATGTTCTGGATCACGACGGTAACGAGATAGATCGCTATGAACAATGTGGCAATTCAAATTATGGTATGCGTGATATGGCGTATGATGGGGAATTGATCTGGGCTTCAGGAGAACGCAATATTTATGGTTTTTATCCCGATGATGGTGAAGTAGCGGACACAATTGAAGGATCCTTCAGCTCGCAACAGGCATTAGCCTGGGATTCTGACAGGAATATCCTTTGGGCGTCAGGCATAACCAGCCAGTATATTGCGGGTTACAATATCATCGATCATGAGGAAGTAGCGAGACTTCCGCGTAATGATTTGCGCATTTATGGATTGGCTTATTGGCAGGACGACCCGGATGATCATCCGCTTTATATCTTCAACAGTCCTGGAGATGGAAGACAGGTTGTGCATAAGATGAACCCGGAAGATGGCGATACAATGTTTGTCAGTGAATTTCAACCCGAAGACGGCGGTTCGCCGAATGGTGCTTTTGCCACCAACCAATTTGATGTCTATAGCTGGGTGTTTATAACCATTTCCAACAATGGCTCTGATGACCGGATAAATATCTGGCAGATTGAAGCACGCCGCGACTGGTTCAGGGTTTTCTCCGATATTGATGATGATCGCATGGAAGTTGCCGACGGCAGGATTGAATCCGGTGAAGAACAAGACTTTGAACTGCAATTGTCATCGGTTGATTTACCCGCTGAAATTACATTTGAAGGGATGCTTAACTTCTATCACAACGCTGAAGGCGCTGAAACGGTAATAGATGTTACCCTCGATGTCATTGGTCCCTGGTCTCAAGGTGAGTTCGGTCTGCTTTACCCGGGCGACAACGATTCATTGGATGCCAACATAGACACCACGGTAATTACCTTTAACTGGGAACCCTCGATTGATCCCAATATTGAAGACATAGTTACATACCTTGTCTGGTTCAGGTCAGGTCCTGATTCAGCATTAGTCTTAGCAGATACTGATTCATTAACTATTGATTTAGTCGACCTCGCTGACAGCCTTGGATTGTCAATTGAGGTTGAATTCCCGATCTTCTGGTGGGTTAAATCGGTCTCCTGTGAGGATACGGTGGACTGCCATCGCCGCTACTGTTTCACCTTCCTGCCAAACGCAGTTATCGGTTCCGGTGACGGTATCCCTGTGGAATTCGGAATAAAGTCGATTTATCCTTCGCCTTTCAATTCTATGACGACTATTCAATTTGGTGTTGATAAACCAGAGGAAGTCAAGCTGAATATTTACGATCTGATGGGCAGGAGGGTAGCTGCGCTGTACAGTGATGAAGCGCGAGTCGGTTATCATAACGTAGTATGGGATGCATCGGCGTTGGCGTCTGGGTTATATATTGTACGGCTCGAATCGGCAGGGAGGATGAAGACAACTAAGGCAGCTTTGATAAGATGATCTTATCTTTGGAGTGCGCAAGCCATGCTTGCGTGGTTTACACTGCACATATCACTACACAAGGCGCAAGCATGGCTTGCGCACTCCAAAGTAATCACCCGGAAATGCCGTTTTTCATATTTGGTTAAGTCGCGCATGACATGGTGTTTCCCTTGTCATTCCCTTTAGAGATAGTAGAAGCGACACTCTTATCGCTTCCGGTATCACAGTAATATGTTGGTTGGTTATGGATTAAGAGCTGCAAATGAAACCAATAATCTTCAGCCTTGTCGTTTTCGCCATAGTATGTGCGTTGATAATCCGCCTCCGGATAAATTGGATGAAAGGGATTCCTGACTTGTCCAACAAAAAGGTTCTTGAGGCGATCGCGTCACGGATGACCCTTGACATCATTTTTGCGACGCTTTTTGCTTGGCCTATCTTTCTTCTTCCTGTGAACATCAACATCATCACCATGAAGTGGATTACATCGATCTTTATGGCAGCTATCTTTATAATATTCATCACTATTTATGTAATCCTCCGCAGGAAGTTCCTGCCGCCGAATAACAACAAACGCGTGGGGAACGCTGACATTAATTCTGCTTGATGAAACTCAAGTATCGTAGCCCGAATTTTCCAAATCTGGGGTTGTTTTACTAAAAACCCCGGTTTCGGAGAAACCGGGCTACGAAACTGTCTAACGACAGGATGGTTAGTGGTTCATCGAAAGTTATGAGATGCCCCAGTATTAAGGTTTTAAACTAAGAAAAAGACACTGTAATCTGTCAATTCAATTAAAACAATGGTTCATCCGACAAATGCTTACTTACATTCCATAATCCTTTTTATTCACTCTTAATCAAAATAGTTCCGGTTTAATTTATACGTAACAAAGAGTTAGAAGCTCCCAGGTATGAAGGATGTGAATAAGAAAGGAAATAATCTGCTAATTATTATTTCTGATAGCGTAGGCATTTCTGCCTGCGGAGCTTCGTCCTGTAAGATCAAATTAGGGTTTGAGATAGTTATCCTCGAAAAATATGACATTTAAAATCGCAGGTATAGACACGAGTTAGTCCAAAAACCAGAAAAACCAGAAAATATTAGGAGTCTATTTTTCATGAGGTTATATTAATGCAAAGTAACGACAGAAAGACAATAATAAGAAGTATTAACACAGGAGGGTGAACCGGCATAAGTATAAAAAATGATTTGCGTTGAGCTATGTTCCGCAAGTAACCCAGTAGAAGAGACTTTCTATTATGAGCATACGCCTTTGTTAATATTGCGTATAGTTTATAAGTTTACTTTCTGAAGTAAACCTTCAGAACAAAGGACGGGCACGCCATCCATACCTATTAAAGTGGCGGCGCGCCCGAACCGAGGGTTGAAGAGCTGACCCGGGGGTGGCTCCTCTTCCCATCTTATAAAGATAATAAAATCTACCCCCGGATACAAATTTTTTAGGAGTTTTACAATGTTACGTTTTTCATTCACAATCATCCTGGTAGGTTTTCTGAGCCTTTTTGTGCTCACCACCGGTACTTTCGCAGCAATTATCGTTTTTGGCGAGGATGGTTTCGATTTGGATCTAACCGGCTCTGCAGCCGGTAATTCGTGGACGTCAACAGATGAATTTATCATCGCCGGTGATTGTTATGTACCGGACGATGCTACGCTAACCCTTGGCGCTGGAGTCACCGTCAAGTTCGATTACGATTACGATGGTGACGGAACCGCATATCCCGAGATTGAGGTGAAAGGGATAATTACCTGTAACGGAACGAGCGGAAGCCCGGTCACGTTCACCAATTACTTAGGGACCAATAAGGGTGAGTTCAAGGGTTTGTACCTCAACGGTCAAGTATCCGGAGTCGATGACTATGAGGGAAAGCTGAACGGATCCTATATCAGGTTCTTCTACGGCGGAAGCGCAACCGGGCTAATTCGCGTTGGTGAGGACGGACACCTCGACATCGATCACAGCATCGTCCGTTTCAGCGACAACCATGGTATCTACCTGGACGATACCGGTGGACTGGTTGAACTGGATCATTGCGAGATTGACACGAACGATGTAGATGGCGTTACCTGGTCGGAAGGAGAAAATGATAACGGCACTATGCGTATTAAGTATTCTTCTTTTGTGGGAAATGGTGGATACGCCAATAGAGTTCCTCGAAGAGATGATGATTACGCTGAAGAAGGTTACAATGAATTCGATCATAACTATTATTGCTTAAATAATCAAGGCTTTATTGGAATTTTTGTTGTATCCTTCGGCGAAATAACCAATAACTACTTTTACAACTGTAGTGGTATATATATAGGTAGTGAGGTATATTGTCCAAAATTTGGCGTTATGCAGACTAAATGGAAGATAAACAACAACGTTTTTTGTCGTAGTGTAACAGAGTCAATAGTTCAAATTTGGGATGTTGATTATACATTTGAAGGCGCTTCAAAGAAAGTTGAAATGATCAATAATGTTTTTTGGAATTATGGTGATTTTCAACATGGTTTGCGATTTGAAGATGATGATGGTTCTCTTGGACAGGGTAATGAATGGCCAAGTGAGTATCTTGAGCTCGAGCGTAATATATTCGGTCAGATAGGCGATAACAGCGCTCATATTAAATTTGACCGTCTTGATAATAGAGTACTCATTGTTCCCTCCTCAAACGCTTTTGAGAGCGACGATGTAACAAACGTTAACATAAGCAACTGCATAATCGACGGTGTCGATGGTGCAACTATCACCCTCGCCGATGAGAACGGAACTGATGACGATCCCGACAGCTATGACTTCCACATCCGCTGGGACGGAAACAACAGCATTATCAATGTTGACGACAGCGCATCGGACCCGGATGGAAGCGATGCAGACTGCGGATGCTATGGCGGTGCACTCGGCGATAAAGGCATCGGAGACGTTGAAGTTGGCGGAAACCCGGGAGGAATAAACGATCAAGAGCGTGTGATAGGTCACTTTTATGATAATTGCTCATATATTGACCTTGGACCAGGAATTGATTCTGATGGCACTATGGTAAGAAGTGAATACTATATGTTCAGTGACTTCGAAATTGATGCCGGGGATCAGGTAACTATTGAAGATTATGCCGTTATTGCATCACAGGGGGATTTTAATTTTGAAGTCTACGGCAAACTTATCGCAGATGCTACAGATAGGGAAAGCGACATAGAATTCCTCGACGGCACCGCCAATGATACCGGCTGGGAAGGTGGAGATGGTTGGAGAGGTCTCTATTTTAGAACTGGTTCATCGTGGGAAAGTGTGCTCGATTACGTTGAGATTAAGGGTACATATTCAAACTTTCCAGGGTTACAAGTCAGGTTTGTTGAGCGTGGTCAAAATCCAAATGATAAATTAAGTATCACTAACACAAATGTTCATCACTGTGGCGTCGGTATCTATATCTATAATTCAGAAGCGAAAGTAACGAGCTGCGAGACAAGCTATAACGATTACCACTCGTTCTATGTCGTCACCTGTACAGTTGGTAAAGTCGAAATAGTGGATCTTAACACACACCATAATTTCGGAAACCGGACCTACAGTTCTGGTCTGAGATTTAATAATGCTGATCCTGAAATCGGTGAACTGAACAATAGTGAAACCCAAAGCAGTAATAATGAAAAATTCGGGATGCATTGCGATAATTCTAGCCCGATAATGAATGATGATGAATTCGATTACTACAACGTTGGTTTCTACAATAATGGTGATTCCCAGATTCATCTTAGAGACGGATCGTATCCTGTCTTTCACTTTGGCGATAATAATGTTGACCCAAACAATGAAAACGTCTACGCTGTAGAGTTCGGTACAGGACAAACAAGTGTATGGGATGCAAGAGGAACCTGGTGGGGTACGGAAGATCCAGACGATGATGAAGACGACCTGTTCAGCGATCCTGCCAAGATCAATTACACAGACTGGGAAGACGGTTGGATTGACAGCTTCGAAGATTTTGAAGCTGCACTCCGTAATATTAATCGTAATCGATTTAACGAAGCAATTCCTTATCTCGAACGTGTCGTTTACGATGAAGATTTAGGTGGTCACCGCATCTCAGCGCTGCGTTATCTGCGCGGCTGCTATACACAGTCGGACGGTGATTTTGATGAACTCCTTGACTTCTATCATCAGGTGACGGTTGACTTCGACGCTGAGATAGCTTATATTGCGGAAACCCAAGGCATTTGGACACTCGCTGACCGGGGCAGCTTTGAAAATGCTATTGAAGCTTTCCAGGCTCGCAGACGGACTCTAAACAACCGTGCAGATTCCCTTAGAAATGAGATGTATCTGCTGACTGCCCGTTTAGGAGTCGAGGATGACGACCACGCTGATTTCATCGGTAATTATGAAAACATTGATATGTGGTTTGATGAAAACCTCGAACGTCTGGATAATTTATTAGCCGAAGAGCTGGAAAATGAGGCAGCGCGAAGCTTAATTCCCTCAACTATTCAACTTAGTATAGCTTATCCAAATCCCTTCAACAGCACAACCAGGATAAGCTACGAATTGAACGACATTATGAACGTTGAGGTTGCTGTGTTCAACACACTTGGACAGCAGATCGCAGTTCTGGATCGTGGCGAAAGAGCAGCCGGAACATATAATCTGACGTGGAATGCTGATAATGTTCCTTCGGGGATATATTTCGTCAAGCTGAATACTTCAGACTTTGAACAAACCAGGAAAATCCTGCTGGTTAGATAAGAAGTTTATCACTAAAGTTCCCTCTCACCCCACTTATTTTAGTGAGGGTGAGAGGGATGATTGCTATAAAGATATGATATTCAAAGGTA
>JAVCDD010000095.1 GCA_030765125.1 Candidatus Hatepunaea meridiana | reverse complement strand
TTTATAATTGTTTGAAACATTAAAAGTTCCGCGTAGGGGCCGATTTATCGAGCCCTTTTGCATAAGTAGAAGGGGCTCAATAAATTGGCCCCTACGCGAAATTCGCACTTAACAAAGTAATGCTAATTATAGTTATAACAAAATATTATATTGACTTTCGATATTTCCAAAGTACAATTTTAACATGATTTGATTGAAACAGATAGTAAAAATCTCACGTTGCAGTTTTTTCCTCATTCCCAACTTAAAACACGCCTCATTCCCAATCTCACACACGCCTCATTCCCAACTTGATTGGGAATCCAGATGTGTAAGTCACCAATCCTGACATTAACAATATAACAATACAACAATTTAACAATCAAACAATCCTGTAAATCCTGTTATCCTGTCAAAAAATTCTGTGCAATCTGCGTAATCTGTGGTTAAACAATCCTATAAATCCTGTTATCCTGTCAAAAAATTCTGTGCAATCTGCGTAATCTGTGGTTCAACAATCCAACAATCAGGCAATCAAATTTGAGATAAACTCAAAAATTCACAATATTGGAATTGCATGTATAGACACGAGTTAGCCTAAAAACCAGAAAAACCAGAAAATATTAGGAATTTATCCACCCATTGATTATCTTAGAATAAAGTTGACGACTGTAAGACAATAACCAACATTCCCACTTCAACTGGTTTCGATAGTAACAGGTTCCTTGTCATTCTGGGCTTGACCCGGAATCCAGATAGTTGGTCAGGCAATTAACAGGGATAAACAGGATTATTCTTATCCTGAGTATCCTGTACATCCTTGTAAAAAACACATTCAAACAAAGGAGAATGTTCAATGAAACATTCAATTGTTCTGTTAGTAGCTCTTACGCTCGCCGTGATGGCTGGAAGCGCTTATGGGGTTGAAGAATTTAAAATTACCGCAGAAGATGCAGATGCCGAGGACTTCTTTGGTACTTCAGTTTCAATTGACGGTGACTTTGCTATCGTTGGTGCACCATACGATGATGACGAAGGAGAGAATTCCGGCTCAGCTTACATATTTGTTCGTGAGGGTGAGGAATGGTTTCAACAACAAAAACTGATAGCAAACGATGCTGCGGCTGGTAACTTCTTTGGCTGGTCAGTTTCTATTGACGGTGGCTATGTCATTATTGGTGCCTACCAAGATGATGACGATGGTGGCGGGTCTGGTTCAGCCTATATTTTTACTCGAGATGGTGAAGAGTGGAATCAGCAAGAAAAGCTAACTGCTGCGGATGCTGATGAAGGGGATTACTTTGGTAATTCAGTTTCCATCAATGGTAATTATGTTGTAGTAGGGTCTCCCCGTGATGATGATAATGGAGCAAGTTCAGGCTCGGCTTACATATTTGTGCGAGAAGATGAAGAGTGGACTCAACAACAGAAACTAACGGCAAACGATGCTGCTGAAGACGACTTTTTCGGTTATTCTGTATCTATCCACGGTAATTATGCTGTCATTGGTGCTTACCAAAACGATGATGATGGCGAGGATTCCGGATCTGCTTATATTTTTGAACTAAACGATGGAGAGTGGACAGAACAGCAAAAACTAACCGCCTCTGATGCTGCCGATAATGATGGATTCGGTCGTTCAGTATCTATTAATGATGAACAGATAATAATTGGTTCACCTTTTTCGGATGGTAATGATGATGAAGAAATGGCTGGTTCCGCTTACATTTTTAAACTTGATGGTGATGAATGGCGGGAACATTCAAAAATAGTTGCTGGTGATAGTGATGCTGGAGATCGTTTTGGTCTGAATGTCGCAATTTATCGAAATTACTGTTTAATAGCCGCTAGCTTTACAGACGATAATGGAGATAATTCCGGTTCGGCATATCTTTTCAGGTATAGTGACGATGATGATGATTGGACAGAAATTGAAGCATTAACAGCAAGTGATGCTGCTGCGGCAGATGAGTTCGGAAATTTTGTTTCTATTAGTGGTGATTATGCAGTTATCGGTTCACGGAATGATGATGACGATGGAGCTAATTCTGGTGCAGTTTACATTTATTCTGGTTTTATATTTCCTCAAAATATCCTTGTATCACCTAATAATTTGAACTTTGTTGCTGTTTATGTTAATGAAAGCGAAGAATTAACCCTAACCATTACTAACGAAGGAGAACTTAATCTAACCGTATCTGATATCGTCGTAGAAGGTGACTATTTCACTATAGACTTCGAGGAAGAAACAACTATTGAACCAGAAGGTGACCTTGATGTGGTCGTAACATTTGCCCCTGAAGAAGAAGGCGAATTCAACGGCACACTAACCATCACATCCAACGACCCAGAGCAGGAAGAGATCATAGTCAACCTGAGAGGTGTGGCTCGCGATGCATTCCCTGATATTGCAGTCGAACCGGAAGAGTTGGACTTTGAGGAGGTATTTACGTATGATCGCAACGAGTTGACATTGACTATAAGTAACGAAGGCGATGCAGACCTGATTGTGCGGGAAATCTCGATAGAACATCCCTATTTTCGAACGGACTTTGTGGATGAAATGGTTATACAACCTGATGGCAGCGAGGAGATAACAGTAACTTTCATCCCGGAACGAATCGGTGACTTTGAAGCTGAGTTAACCATTCAATCGGATGATCCGGATGAAAATCCTTTGATGGTTGCTCTGCTTGGGAATGGACGGATGGAAATCCCGGAAGTGGGATTTTGGAATACGCCCGGAAATGCTCTTGAAGTTATCGTAATTAATGATGTTGCTTATGTTGCTGATAATAGATTACGGATATTTGATGTTTCCGATCCGGCGAATCCTTCAGAAATTGGGTCAACGGGTAGTAGTACGCCTGAAGTGGATATCGTTGGAAATTATGCTTATACGGCCAGTGGTTATTCAGGACTTAGAATAATTGACATATCAGATCCGAATAGTCCAGAAGAAATTGGAAATTACAATCCAGATGGACGTAATTGCGAATCCGTAACAGTTAATGGAAGTTTCGCATATATTTATATTTGGTATCGACAACAGTATACAAATAGTTATTTCCAAATTATTGATATCTCTAATAGTGAGAATCCAAGATTAAGAAGTTCTATTGGAGGAAGAAACTATCCAGTCTACTATGATATTTGCATAATTGGTAACTATGCGCTTGCTGCTTGCAATAATGGTCATTATAAGCTATTGGATATTTCAAATCCTGATTCACCTCAGATAGTAATAGATGACATCAGTTTTATAGCATCTGCGAATAAAACAACTATTGTTAATGATTATGCTTATGTTGCTGTAGGAAACCATGGGATTCAAATTGCTGATATTTCAGATCCGCCTCACCCAGATAGTGTGAGTATATTTGATACGCCTGGTAGTGCACAAGATGTATGTATTATCGATAACTATGCATACATAGCAGATGGGAATGAAGGACTTCGCGTTTATGATATTTCCGATATTCATGATGTGCAAGAAATTGCATTTTATAACACTCCCGGTTACGCTTACGATGTCGAGGTTGTCGGAAGATATGCATACGTTGCCGACGGCGGTTTGGGTCTCCGCATCTACGACATCTGGGGTGGACAACCGGCAATTGTGTTACCTGCCAATGAGATAGACTTCGGTGAGATAGCCGTTGGCACACAAGATACAGAGGTTATCGAAATCCGCAACGAAGGCAATGTAAACTTGACCATTTTCAGCGCCACTATTCAAGGTGAATGTTTTAGTGTAGATGAAGGTTCTTTTGTTATCGAGCCGAATGCTGTGTATCGTTTGACCGTCACTTTCGACCCTGCTGAGGTCGGTGATTTTCAGGGAACGTTAACAATTCGCTCCAACGATCCCGACAATCGGGAAATGATAATTGATCTGTTTGGCTCAGGCGGCGGTGCAACATGGCGAGTCGACATTGCAGCTTCAGTCGGTGATCAGTCGGATGCAGAGAATTATGCCGGAGGAGCAATCGGAGCCGGTTTTGGTTATGACGAGTGGCTTGACATCCCCGAACCGCACCACGCACCCAATAATTATATCAGCCTGTATTTTCCCCATCCCGAATGGGAACAGCCCTTCTTCGACAACTACACCTGTGATATCGTTTCGGATACGGCTTACGTGCATTCTCCCGTAATGTGGGAATTTGAGGTTGATACCGATATAGAAGACCAGACGGTTACTCTTGAATTCAATTCGGAGGGGCTTCCCGATGACGAACTCCCGCTGATTCTCGAAGACATTACTGCCAGCCGGATGGTTGACCTGCTGGTTGAGAACAGTTACGAATACAATTCAGGCGAGGGCGGGATCAACGAATTCCGGCTGCATTACGGTGGATTATATATCGAGCATACGTTCAATCCGGGTTGGAACCTTATCAGTCTGCCGGTTGAGCCTAATGACGCCCGTATACGCGAGGTTATCGGCGATGACGTGGAAGGGCTTTACTACTTGTATGTTCATAATCCCGATAATGGATTCCACCGTTTGAACGCAGGCGACGAACTAATGAACGGAATCGGATATTGGATGATTCTGGAGAACGAAGCAGTCATTGACGTTAGCGGCACGGTAGTCAGCGATACCGTTCGGTATGATCTTAATCAAGGATGGAACCTGATCGGTGATCCGTTCATCCGGACAACATCTTTGGAAAATGCTTTATTCCGCACTGATGAGAACACCTACACACTCGATGAAGCAGCTGATGAAAACCTTGTTCAACCGGTTCTCTATAGTTGGGACAACGCTGAGAACGATTACGTCGAAGGTGAAACGATGACTCCCTGGTTTGGCAATTGGTTTGCCGGTCTGGGCGAGGACGTAGAGATGTTGTTATTCCCCGTGCAAGAGGAAGATCAACGGCGGATGCCTGTGGATTTTGAAGAACCTTTGCCGGAAAACTGGAGTTTGACAATTTCGGCTGTTATGGAGGGCTCGTCTGATAGGACTACCACACTTGGAGCAACTGAAAATTCATCCAATGGTTTCGATGCCGGTTATGATTACCTCGAACCACCTCATCCGCCAAACGGGAATCATTTATCCGCATATTTTGAACATAACGATTGGGATGATGTTTTTGCAGATCGATTCAATCATGACATCCGCGCTGTGTTAGAGCGTAATGAGGTTATAGAGTGGACGTTAAGCGTTGTCAGCAGGCAGGAGGGCGAAGTAACGCTTAGTTGGGATGATATAGAGGACACCACCCCCTACGGTTACAGCTTTATCCTCATAGATGAAGAAGCAAATGAAAGTATTGATATGCTTAATAATGACGCCTACACATATTTCTCCGATGAGAACCATAGTTTTATCATTCAGGTTGAGGCGTCAATTGGAGTGGGAGATTTAAGAGAAGCAACTATTTCTTTCGTTGAAGGTTGGAATCTAATCTCACTGAACGTTTCACCCGTTGACGATTACTGGGAAAACGAAGATGACGAGGGTCCGGCAGTATTATTGATGCTTAACCAATTGCGGGACGAAGAAAACAACTACGTTTTCACCAAGATGAAGGATGAAGTCGGCGATTTCTGTGCTCCCAGATGGAACTACTTTGGCATAGATTACTGGAATCAAGATGAAGGTTATCTGTTTAAGATGCGGGAAGATTTACAGGCTTCCTGGTGGGGAGTAGTAATTGATCCGCAAACTGAGATGGAGATTGAAGCAGGATGGAATATAATCGCATATTATCCGGATTATGATCTGCCTGCTGATAGAGCGAATGACTTTTATGTGGTCTCGTCCATCGTAGACAACGTGATTATTGCCAAGGATGCTATGGGTGGATTTATGGTGCCTGGATGGAACTTCTCGAATATGTCTCCCTGGACACCTGGACAAGGTTATCAGATTAACGTTGACGATGACGTGGTTTTTGTCTATCCGGAGGAGCCGGAGGAGGGCGCAATGGCTGTCAACCCAAACGGCAGACAAGAGTGTCTGCCCTACTTGAGTAAAGCACACTGGACACCCCCAGCCCCAACCGGTGAGAATATGAGTGTTCTGGTGACGTCCATTTCCGGTGTCGAAGTTGAGGACGGCGCTCAAATAGCCGCTTTCAGTACATCAGGTAATCTGGTCGGTGTCGGTGTTATCGCTGATGGCATAAGCGGTCTGGCAATATGGGGAGATGATAAGACTACTGATGATGTTGTAGAAGGTCTGCTCGAAGGTGAAGACTTTACCTTAAGATTATGTGGCGCAAGTGATGATTGTGAACAAAATCTAACGATCACTTGTATCAAACAAGGAACAGATCTGGTTTATAGCAAGGACGGCTTCTTGGTGATTGAAGCCGCGGCGGTTCCCCCGATTCCTGATGAGTTCTACCTGTCCTATGCTTATCCGAACCCGTTTAACGCAGTAACTACAATATCCTACGGTCTGCCGGACGCATCAGATATATCCTTGCGTATTTATGATATATCAGGACGTTTGATAGTGACGCTGTACAATAACCATCGTGAAGCCGGTCATTATAAGGTAGTATGGAATGCTGAGACGGCAGCGGCGGGAATTTATTGTGTGCATATGAAAGCAGATGGGTTTGATTATGTCAGGAAGGTTGTTTTGGTTAAGTAGTTTTTTCACCGCAGAAGGCGCGGAGAATGCAGAGATTATCCATAGTGTCAGGCGCCCTGGCCTGACAACATAACGATTAAATAATTAACAGGTTAGCTGTCGGGTGAGGACAGGATGTGCGAGAATACCAAAATTGACATTCCGAACTTAATATTGTCATTTCGGACCTAATAATGTCATTCCTGCACATCTAGAGGGTGCCCGACAGCACGGGGAAGGATATCAGGTTAATGTAAGAGAAGAGGTTTAATTCATCTGTAATACCCGATAAGGAATAAATTCTCCCTCACTTTCTTATTTCTAACTTTTCTCGCCAAAACCGAAGTCATTAATATCAGCTAAGCATCATTGTTAGCTGGACACGATGCATCATATTTCCAAGTTTCTCTGTGATTGTATAGCCTTAACTTCACTCATGTTTTGATAGAAATTATCAACCATCGCATTTTATCATTGCCCGGTACATCTTGGATAATTTTCCATCGAAATAGTCAGGAACTTTTTAAATAGTTTTACAAAATCTCTAACGGTTTCGATTTCAAGTTCCAATTCATCTTGATAACCCAACACAACAAACCCTCCCCCCTCCCTCCATTCACTTACCCACATCCTCATCAAAAACCCCCATCCCGAATAATCCGCTTAATCCGCTGTGAATTCCCATACTTTCTTACTTTCGTAATTCGTAATTCGTAATTCGTCCTTCATCCTTCCCCTCCCCATCTGCTAAATCCGCTAAATCTGCTGTGAATTTTCCCTCTTTCTTACTTTCTTTAACAATCCAACAATCCAACAATCTAACAATTTAACAATTTAACAATTTAACTCGTTCCCACGCTCCAGCGTGGGAATGCACAATCCCGTTCATCCTGTATATCCTTGTCACTCATATAGAGCGCGATCTAATCCCGTCGTGCTATCTGTCCGGATTACGTTTGCATCTGCTTACTTCCCCTTCCCAGCAACGTAGCCCGGTTTCTCCGAAACCGGGGAAATCAATCTGAATTGCTTTTTTGCTTTTGATGTGGCAAATGTCGCGTTAATCCGTCCATTCTAAATAGATTATTACCTGATAATCCTAAAACAAGTATACTCAAAGGATCAAAACTCCCTTCATACCGAACTCCCCAACCCCGACACCACGACACTACGACACCCCAACACCCCGAAACCACGATTTCCGTCACACTGCATTAAAGTTTGAAAGTGACATGAGCCAGCCATCCTTTTGTTGTCCGCTTTGAATCATGAAATCCAGCCCTTATATTATCTTGAATACTCCACAAGCAAGGATAATCGATGGATCAAGACTTTCTTTATACTGAACTTCCCAACATTAATATTCCGGTTCACAGGCTTGGGCTGTCCGCGACCAATCGCCCCGGCAGGAAGACAATATACAAAGCCGTCGATGAAGGATTGAATCTGTTCTTCTGCTACGGCTTCGACACCCAGATGACGTCCGTTATGCGCGATGTTGTCAAAACCGGACGTGACCGGTTCGTACTCCTGACCGGCGCATACAACCTGATCGTAGGTCATCCCAATCTCCGTCGGACGCTTGAAAAGAGGCTCCGCCAGTTGAACACGGATTATATCGATCTATTCCTTTTTCTCGGTGTAATGAAGGAAAAACAGCTTACCGAACACGTTATTGAGGAACTCTGCCGTTTTCGTGAAGAGGGTAAAATTCGCTGCGCAGGAATCTCCTGTCACGATAGAAAGTTGGTCGGGAAACTTGCAGATGAAGGTGAATTGGATGTCTTTATGATGCGCTACAATGCAGCCCATCGCGGTGCGGAACAGGACATCTTTCCCCATCTGAGTCAACATAAACCCGGTGTGATAAGCTACACAGCTACACGGTGGAGATATCTGCTGAAACGACCGAAGGGATGGCACGAGGAGGGTAGAATACCGACAGCCGGTATGTGCTACCGTTTCGTCCTGTCAAATCCTGACGTGAACGTCTGTCTGACCGCCCCTTCCAACATAAAACAACTCGAAGAAAACCTGGAAGGGATTCGAAAAGGTCCGCTAAACGAAGATGAAATGGAATTTATGCGTAAATTTGGCGACGCCGTTCATCACACTAAGAAATGGTTTATGTAAAAGAAGCATCCTTGATTCAGTGAAGAAGTAAATTTGCTCAATTACCGGTCAGGATTTCGTCTAAATTGACAGGTAAAATGATTGTGAACGTTCTTTCTCACTTTCAAACTTCCCATATCGTCACATTATCGTCACACCCTCTAAGTCATACCCACAAAGGTTTTGCCGCCTCTCGGTGACGATGTGACGCAAAAACACATAGTGTGTATGGAATATGCAACAATATTAACTATAATGCAACATTTTAACGCCTCCTGACTAATACTAAAGTATAAATTTTTTCCCCTATTCTTAATTCCCTAAGCGATAAATCCAAACAACAACCCGCTGATTGTCGCCATAATGATGACCAAAGTTATAAAGACGAGTGTCTTTTTCGTACCCAGAACGCTGCGGATCACGAGCATATTTGGCAGACTCAGCGCCGGACCTGAAAGCAACAGCGCCAACGCCGGTCCCTTACCCATACCATTTCCAATTAATCCCTGCAGGATGGGAACCTCAGTTAATGTTGCGAAATACATAAATGCGCCAACAACCGATGCAAACAGGTTCGCCCTGAGAGAATTTCCACCGACCAACCTGCTCACCCACTCGGAGGGAATCAAACCCTCCTGCCCTGGACGTCCGAGGAATAATCCGGCTGCCAGCACACCGAGCAGCAGTAATGGCAGAATCTGCTTGGCAAATCCCCAACTGGAACTAAACCATTCGCTTGATTCGCCCTTAGAAACACTGGTAATCACTGACAATCCGATTATTCCCAGGATGAAGGGGATAATGGGATTATCGGGGAAAAGAAAAGCTGTTATGAGAACTGGAACAGAAATTAGAACGATTTTCCACCATTTGAGATTGAACCACAGGACAAGGATGACTCCCAATCCAGCCGTGAACAACCCGGTGATCGTCCATTTGAAATGAAAGACAGAATACCAGAATCCTGAATCATCTGTTGGCTTGCCCCAGTTAGCAAAGACCAGAATCCCCACAAGTGTTGCGAAGAACAGCGCATTTTGCCAAAGTGGTCGCTCAACTGGAGTTTCCGGCATTGCTATTTGAGCTTCGATTCTTTGATTCTCTTCTTTGCGGAAGATCAGGTGCATCAGCAAACCGATTATTACACTGAAAAGAATTGCGCCGACAGCACGGGCAATACCGATTTCAATCCCTAATACTCGGGCGGTCAGGATGATCGCCAGAACATTTATCGCAGGACCTGAGTAAAGGAATGCTGTGGCAGGACCCAATCCGGCTCCCATTCGATATATACCTGCGAATAAAGGAAGAACGGTACAGGAACAAACAGCCAACACCGATCCGGATACCGATGCCACACTGTAGGCAAGAATCTTTCTCGCACGAGCGCCGAGGTATTTCATCACTGATGACTGGCTGACGAATACGGCAATTGCGCCTGCAATAAAGAATGCAGGTACTAAACAAAGCAGTACATGCTCTCTGGCGTACCATTTCATCAGGTGAAAAGCCTCCAGAAGAGCATTGTCAAAGCGATTAGCGCCTACTGGCAGCCAGTAGCTTGCCAGAAATATCGCCAGAATCAGTGTCAGCGGTTTCCACTCACTTTTCCAGAACATAATTAAAGCCTGATAAATTCGTTAATGATTATTTGGCAATTTAGCTAAATAAGAATAGAATGTCAATAGATTGAAATAAAAAAATCATCTAAGCTTGACAATTCATGGTTATTTGGCTATATTGACATATTACAAAATATGGGAATTGAGAATGGATAATAAAACTAAAGCCCGATATGAGGCAAGAGCGCAGATAATCAAAGCTCTGGCGCATCCAAGCAGACTGTTTATCGTGGAGGAGTTGTCTCACGGCAAGCGATGTGTCTGTGAGCTGACGGAAATGATTGGTGCGGATGCCAGTACGGTTTCAAAGCACCTTTCAATTCTGAAGAATTCCGGTTTGGTCAATGATGAGAAAGTCGGAACATCGGTGTACTACGAACTGTTGACGCCATGCATTCTCAATTTCTTTGGCTGTGTGGAGAATGTGATGAAGTCGAATGCCGAAAGGCATCTTGAGCTGATAAATTAATAAAAAACAAGGAAACTGCAAAATGAAGATATCTGTTTTGGGTCCAGGTTGCCCCAAATGCGAGCTTCTGGCAAAGAACGCAAAGCTGGCAGTCCAGGATTTAGGACTTGAATGTGAGGTCGAGAAGATTTCCGACATTCAAGAGATTATTAGTTACGGGGTGATGATGACTCCGGGACTTGTTGTGGATGGAAAGGTAAAAAGCGTCGGGAAGGCGCTTTCAGTGGAGAAGATAAAAGAACACCTTTGTTAATACATCATAGAAGAGGATCAACAATGTTGAAACACTTGACAGCATTTATCTATACTGCTCTATTCACGTGCATGATTCAACCTTCACCGGGGTTATCACAAATAGAGCAAGGGCAATCCGTGGAGATAATCACCTCCAATACATCGGAATCCGCAACGGATTCCACATCCCTCCAACAGGATCACAAACTTATTGCTTACTACTTTCATGGTCGGAAACGCTGCATGTCCTGCCGAACCATCGAAGCCTATACTAATGACGGTATCCAAACCTATTTTGGTGAGCAGCTCAAAAACGGTCGGATAGAGTGGCTGGTCAGAAACTATGTCAATCCTAAGTACGCCCATTTCAAGGATGATTTTCAACTCTATACACAATCGGTAGTCCTTGTCGATATGAAGGGCGATCAGATGGTCAGATGGAAAAACCTGGATAAAGTATGGACATTGCTGAGGGACAAAGATGCCTATTATGAATACATCCGTCGTGAGGTTGAAACTTATCTCAAGGATGAGTGATCAATGTTACTGGGTTTGGGAACTGCTTTATGGCTGGGCATCCTGACTTCAATCAGTCCTTGTCCTCTGGCAACTAATATTGCGGCGATATCCTTCATAGGTAAACAGGTTGGAGATACACGCAAGGTTATCCTCTCAGGATTGATTTACACTCTGGGCAGGATGGTAGCATATCTATTGGTCGGTATCATTGTCGTTGTTGGAATTCTGTCAATCCCGGGGATATCCAATTTTCTTCAGGAGTATATGAATAAAGTTTTGGGTCCACTGTTGATAATTATCGGAATTATCCTCTTGGGCTTGATAAAGGGTATCTGGTCAAATGTAGTCGGATCATCGTGGGCACAATCCAAAGCTGAGAAAAATGGAATTTGGGGAGCAGGATTATTGGGAGTAGTATTCGCTTTATCCTTCTGTCCTTTGTCTGCAGCTTTATTTTTCGGCAGCTTAATTCCTCTTGCAGTTGGTGTAGGTTCTACCATCGCTTATCCCGCTGTGTATGGGATCGGCACCGGTTTGCCGGTGATTGTATTTGCCATCTTACTCGCCTACGGGACTCAAGCTGTGGGAAAAGCGTATAACCGACTGAAGCAAATCGAATATTGGGCGAGACGCATTACAGGCGCTGTGTTTATTATCGTTGGAATTTACTATACTCTTGCATATACCATAGGAATCGTTTTATAAGAGAAACTTTGATTATGGATTTAATTGAACCAGTTGAAATATAATCCTGATGGTAGTTTTTGGGTCAAAATACTGCATATTGTCAACACACTATGTGTTTTTGCGTCACTTCGTCACCAAGAGGGTGGAAAGCCTTTGTGGGTGGGGGGTAGAGGGGGTGACGAAAATGTGACGATGTGAAGGTAAGCAAGTGAGAAAGTAGAAAAGGGGGGAATTCACAGCAGGTTTTACGGATTAACAGATTAGGGGATTTTGGACGAATTATGAAGTAAGTAAGTTAGTTAGTGCCTGACCGAAAAGTCCCCTTTTTGTCATTCCCGCGAAGGCG
>JAVCDD010000127.1 GCA_030765125.1 Candidatus Hatepunaea meridiana | reverse complement strand
TTTATAATTGTTTGAAACATTAAAAGTTCCGCGTAGGGGCCGATTTATCGAGCCCTTTTGCATAAGTAGAAGGGGCTCAATAAATTGGCCCCTACGCGAAATTCGCACTTAACAAAGTAATGTTAATAATTGTAAAATAATATAAAACAGGAGAACAAACCAATGCTGTATCTACTTTTATCCATCGTGGTAATCTTTATCCTTTCCAGCGCTATCAGGATATTGAACGAATACGAGAGGGGAGTAATCTTCCGGTTGGGACGCCTTATCGGAAGTAAGGGTCCCGGCTTGATCCTGCTAATCCCCATCGTCGATAAGATGGTCAAGGTCAGCCTGCGGCTCGAAACACGAGACGTTCCACCACAGGACGTCATCACCAAGGACAATGTTTCCGTTCAGGTTAATGCGGTGATCTACTTCCGGGTAATGAATCCATCCGATGCCGTTGTGAAGATTGAGAACTATACGTTCGCCACTCTTCAGTTTGCCCAGACCACCTTGAGAAGCGTTCTTGGTCAGGTAGAGCTTGACGATCTGTTGGCTTCGCGCGATACCATCAACCAACAGCTTCAGGCAATCATTGACAAACACACTGATCCCTGGGGTATAAAGGTTGCCAACGTCGAGATCAAGCACGTTGACCTGCCGCAGGAGATGCGCCGCGCCTGGGCTAAACAATCCGAAGCGGAACGCGAAAGAAGAGCCAAGATCACTCACGCTGAAGGTGAGTATCAAGCCTCAATTAAGCTGGCTGAAGCCGCTAAAGTAATTGCAAAAGAGCCAATCGCCCTTCAACTTCGTTATCTCCAGACCTTGAACGAGGTCGCCGTAGAGAATAATTCAACTGTAATCTTCCCGATTCCGATTGATTTGCTTACACCATTCATGAATAAACCGGCTGCTCTGCCTGAAGGGAAAGATACAGATAAATCGTAATTGTTAGTTGACGATTGCGACTATTGATCCTTGTGTAAAAAGTGTGACCACCCGCTGTCAGACGCCCTCGTCTGACAGCGGGCTTTGGAAGGTTTTTACACATCAATCATTATTGCGTTCCCGCCAGATTACGCTTCGCTTGAAATCTGGCATGAACGCGGAACTTTGGTTGAAACCTGGCGTTACGCTAAAACAAACTCTGCGTTCCTCTGCGCACTCTGCGGTAAAAAAAGTATATGAGATTGTCAAAGTTCCTATCCTCTGCCGGTATTGCGTCCAGGCGTGCTTCTGAGAAGCTAATCACTACTCGGCGCATTAAAGTAGACGGCAGAATAATCACAGATCCGGCTTTCGATGTTGATAGTCAAAACAAGATCGAATTTGATAATAAACGCATCGAACCGGTTTCATCCGATAAGCTGATCTACCTAATGCTGAATAAGCCTATTGGAGTGATTTCAACTATGTCACCCGGTAAGGAAATCGGACTGTGCCTGGCGGATTTGGTTCCGATTGATACCCGAGTCTATCCGGTCGGCAGGCTTGACCTTGATACCAGCGGTTTAATCATCCTGACTAACGACGGTCCACTTACTCAACATCTCACCCATCCCAAGCACAAAGTCAAGAAGGAATACCACCTTAAAACCAATCGTCCTTTGCTGCCTAATGATTATAAACGTATAAACAGAGGGATTCCCATTGACAGCATAGTAGTCGAAGTAGACGAACTTATCCCTATTAGAGGTGGAAAATTCGCTATTACAATACACGAGGGACGGAAAAGGATTATTCGAAAATTGTTTACTAAAGTCGGTTACAGATTGATCGAACTTAAACGTGTCAGTATCGGATCGGTTGGTTTGGGACGACTGTCGGTTGGTAAGTGGCGATATCTGACAGATAAGGAAGTTGAATCATTAAAAACTCCCAAGTAGGTCAGACATTCTTGATTGACTCGTTTCCGAAAATAAGGGGACAGTATACCTATTTTTCAATAGACTGTCGTTATTTCAAAGAGTATTTATAAAATAGGTATACTGTCCCCTTATTTTCTACGCGAACTTCGCAAAGCCTAAAGCCAAAAAACATTGCAACCAATTATTGACATAATCACCAGAATCGACATCATTCTGATGTACTTCTTCAACGACGCGATTCGCAATCCGATTTTCAACTGGTTGATGCCGATTTTCGACTATGATCACTATTGGCGTATACCGTTGATTATTGCCTGGCTGGCGTTGATGATATTAGGCAAGCGCAGAGAGAGATTGATCGGAATAGGAGCATTAGTGATTCTGGCGTTAACAGATCCAATTTCGTCGCGTGTAATTAAGCCATTTATTGGAAGAATCCGACCTTGCAATGTTTTGCCTGACTTAAATATGTGGAAAGACGGTATGTGGATTATAATTCCTGATCCAGTCATAGAAATCTATCGCGGATCGTGGTCGTTTACATCATCGCATGCCACTAATACCGGCGCTCAAGCCTTATGGTGGGGATGGGCATATCCGAAGACGAGATGGTTGTGGTGGGGATTTGCAGGTATAATCGGGCTTTCGCGAGTTTATATTGGAATACATTATCCACTTGACGTCTTAGGAGGCTGGATATTAGGTGGTATCTGTTTTGTAATAGTGTGGTTGTTGGTTGATTTTTTATCGAAGAAAGTGCGAAAGTGCGAAAGTATGAAGGTATGAAAGTGCGAAAGTATGAAGGTATGAAAGTGCGAAAGTATGAAGGTATGAAAGTGCGAAAGAATTCACTTTCACACTTTCATACTTTCGCACTTTCGCACTTGTTTTATTCAATCACCTCACACCGCCAGTTTATCTTGACCACGCCTCGCAGCATAGCTGATACTGAACAGTACTTATCCATTGACAAAGAGACTGCTCGTTCGAGTTCTTTTAGTGTGATACCTTCACCTTTTGTTCGATATACGACATTTATCTCCTCAAATATGCGAGGGTGTTCGTCGCGTTTAATACCTGTAACTTCGATTTCAAACTTTTCTGGTTTGAGCTTGCGTTTATTTAGGATAAAAACGGAGTCCATCCCGGAACATCCGCATAAAGCCTGCAATACTAATTCCATTGGCTTGAATCCGGCTTGGGAGACTCCTGCAGCAGCGGAATCAAGCTCAATAGTGTTATCTTTTTCATCCTTGCCTTGAAAGTGTAAACCATCAATTAAGGACATAGTTGCACTGACTTGTGTTTTCAATTTTACCTCTATTGTTTGTTTATTAAGCAGGTGGAAATAGGGGGACAGTATACCTGTTTTTCTATGAACTGTTGTTATTTTAAAGAGTATTTATAAAAACCGGATAACGTCCCCTTATTTCCGTGCTCAAGCAAGCTTGAGCACTCCGGAGTAGGATGGCGCTATTTTTCAATAGACTTTGTTTAGCTTTATGAAAGAATACGTTATTATTCCTGAAAGGTTGATGATTATTATTTTAGTTATTACCTATTTTACAGATTCCTTTGATTATGAATGTTTTTATTTTAACTTGTTTATGTAATCAGATAAAGATAAAATCATATTGTGAGTCTTTTTTTCAAAATTCAAAATAGAGACGAGGATACTTCCGCCAGAACCGGTATAATTCATACTGCACACGGAGATATCGAAACTCCAGCATTTATTCCGGTTGGAACTATTGCAACAGTCAAAACACTGTCACCGCTTGAACTGAAAGAATCTGGTGCACAGGTTGTATTGGGAAACACTTATCATCTTTATCAGCAGCCGGGTATAGAAGTTATCGGCGCTGCCGGTGGATTAGCGAGGTTTATGAGCTGGGATGGTCCGACGGTAACGGATTCAGGCGGATTTCAGATATTCTCGCTGTCCACAACCAGGAAAGTCAGCGAAGAAGGCGTTAGCTTCAGATCTGTTTATGATGGCGCAATGCTGAAACTGACGCCGGAGTCGGTATTGGAAATACAACGCAAAATCGGCGCAGACTTTATCTATGCACTCGATGAATGTACACCATATCCCTGTGAACATTCCGATGTTGCTCGCGCTGTCGCTTTGACAAGCAGATGGGCGTCGCGTTTTATTGAGGCTTGGAAAGGAACCACCGAGCTGTCAGATTGGTTTCAAGCTGCAATATTAGTTGTACAGGGTGGAGTTTACGAGGAATTACGTAAAGAATCAATCGAGCAGCTTGCCGAGCTTTCACCAACTGGATTTGCTATCGGAGGACTTTCCGTGGGTGAGCCGCAGGCAGAAATGATTAAGATTACCGGATACTGCTGCGAACTACTACCTGACGATAAGCCCCGCCATCTGATGGGGGTCGGTACACCGGCGGATATGCTCTATGCAATAGAGTCCGGTGTTGATCTTTTTGATTGCGTAATGCCAACTCGTAATGGTCGCAACGGTCAGGCTTTTACTTCAAACGGGATTGTAAACATTAGAAATGCTAAGTATATTTTAGATCAAGAACCTCTTGATACGAACTGCGATTGCTATACCTGCCGCAGTTTCACTCGCTCATACCTGCATCATCTAACGGTTGCCGGTGAATTGCTTGGGTTGAGATTAATGAGTTTGCATAATATAGCCTATTACCTGAATTTAATGAAAGAGGCAAGAATCGCCATCTGCGAAGGTAGATTTATACTGTGGAAGAGACATACTGAAGATGCCTGGCGGGAAGATACTTGACAGATTGGTTTCGTTGAAGTATCTTGAAAGTGAGTGAGCAAGTAAGAAGGTAAGAAAGTAAGAAAGTGTGAAAGTGCGAAAGAGTTTCCGGCTATCAACTCGCCATGGTTGACATCATAGCTGGGAGCGTTGTCGTTAATACCAGCACTCTGGCAGCAGGTTCATATTTTTTAACTGATTCCTTTCTAACTTGTTACTTGCTCACTTTCTCACTTTTTTAGGAACTATTATGTGTAGATGTTTAAATATGGTTTTAATGACGGCATTCTTGATGCTGATGATTGGGTTGATGCTCTCAGCTTGCAGGCATGATTCTCCAAGCGCTCCGCATCTGACTACTCCGGCAAACGTTGAGATAAAGATTGATCAGGATTCGGCAGCGACCAGGGATACCGTACTGAGAGTGTCAATAAGCGCCGATAATACTCACCGGATGTTAATTAGTTTAGACTCGACCTTTAGCAGTACGGAATGGGAAGACTTTGACACTTTGAAAATCCTTTATGCGCCTCATCAAGAGGGATTGGTCTTTGTGTATGGACGATTTGCTACCGCCGGAGGTGGAACAACTGGAGTAATTCATGACGAAATCGAACTTGATTTTACTGCAAAGATCACAAGTGTAACGGCTGAGGCTAATTCCAATACATTACGACCGGGGAACGTTGTAGAATTCACACTCGATGCAGGCGAAGACGGACGGGCTTTTATTTCGTTTACCAGTATCCGGCTTAAGTACGAGATCGACTATATTGGGGATGGAATTTTTAAAGGTTTCCTCGATATTCCAACTGGAATAAACGAGGACAGAGTTATTACCATTGGATACTTTACCGATGCTGTCGGCAATGTGGCGGAGCCTGTAACTGCAGAAGAAGAATATGTAATTAGAGGACCGGAACTAATTTTAAGAGTGATAAAGAACTCCCCGCTTGAAGGTGTTCTTGGTCACGATGTCTGGCTTAGTCAGGGATTTTGTTTTGTTTGCGATACTAACTCCGTTCATTTAGTTGACATTCGGGATCCTTTTGATCCACTTTGGACAGGATCTATTGCGACAGGCGCCTGGAGTTCATATTTTGTGGGCAGCCCAGCGCGTTTGTTTGTTCCACATCGGTATGGTCTTGCGGTTGTCTCGATACAACCACCCGACCAGGCTTATGTAATGGGCAACGCCAGATTGAACGAGATTTGTCGCGATGTGGCAATAGATGATTTCTTCGCTTATGTTTCTTGTAAATCGTGCAAATTGGTCATACTCGATATTCATAGTTTCGTTGACCCGGTCTTGGTCAGCAAATTGGTATTGGACGGCTTCGGTGAACGCATAAGCCTTAACGAAAAAACAGTCTACATTGTAGGTGGAGAATTCGGGTTTATTGTTGACGTTTCGATAGCAAAGAATCCTGTACATTTGGCGACATTCAGGTTTAGAAACGAGCCGAGTGACATCGTCTTCAGCGAGGGTTATCTATATATTTCCTCAGTGATTGAGGGGATAATTGTCGTCGATGTTCGTGATCCTTACAACCCATTAATAATTGCACAGCACCGTGACTTCGCTCCTGCATACTCACTTGAGTTATCTTTGCCATTCCTATATATAGGAGGAAATGACAATATCAAGGTAGTGAATGCTACTCGACCAATGGAATTAGGTGAGATAACACGAGTTGATGGTCTCGGCATAGTGCATAGCATGTTTGCATCGGATGATTACCTGTTTGTATCACAACCTGAAATGCTGACAATAATCAGACCCCTATCACAAGAATAAGATAAGCAAGTAAGCAAGTAAGAAAGTAAGAAAGTGAGCAAGTGTGAAAAAAAAGATGAGTGTAATCAGATTATCAGAATAACAATACAACAATATTGCAATATAGTGTCTGACCGAAAAGTCCCCTTTTTGTCATTCCCGCGAAGGCGGGAATCCAGATAATCCATTGTTTCTCCTGGATTCCCGCCTTCGCGGGAATGACAAAAGGGGGTAATATCCAGAAAAACGAGGGTTTTCGGTCAGACACAATATAGCAATTTAACAATTTAACAATTTACAATCAAAGAGGTATAAATGTTCTTATTATTCCTGGCAATGACTCAACCAAATGGCGGTCAGGGAGGAGGTGGTGGATTCGGCGCCTTTTTACCGATGATCCTGATCTTTGTGATCCTTTACTTTCTAATACTCCGCCCACAGGCAAAAAAACAACGCCGTCATCAACGGATGTTGCAGGACCTGAATAAAGGAGACAGGATCGTTACTACAGGCGGGATTCACGGGACTATAGTGCGAGTGAATGAAAGCGAGAAGACACTTATTGTCAAAGTATCTGACGATCTTAAGTTGACAATTGATGTCACGGCGATAATTCGTAAAAGGGGCGGTGACGGAAGGGACTAACGGAGGTATTTGTGAAAGTGGCTTTTATGGGTACGCCATCGTTTGCCGTGCCCAGTCTGAAGGCATTATTGGCAAGTCGTCACCGGGCTGTAGTAGTAATAACCGGTGAAGACAAGCGAGCCGGTCGTTCACAGAAGATTACTGAGACGGCGGTAAAACGCTATGCCCGGCAGTTTGATCTGCCAATACTGCAACCTTCAGACTTGAATGTTCCGTCATTTGTCCGGTCAATTTCCGAATTCAATCCTGATATATGTCTGGTAGTAGCTTTCAGGATACTTCCACCAGATGTATTTACTATACCGTCTTTTGGTACAATAAATCTGCACGCTTCATTATTGCCCCAACTCAGGGGTGCAGCGCCGATCAATTGGGCGTTAATGCGAGGTTATCATACAACCGGCATGACCACTTTTTCGATTGATAAAAAGGTTGATACTGGTGGTGTTCTTCTACAGCAACAGGTGGAGATACATCCCGAAGACGATGCTGGAAGCCTCGCTGTTCGATTGGCAGAAGCCGGCGCCCGGTTAGCCGTCAGAACGTTGGATGAGCTTGAAGACGGGATTCTGAAACCTGTTCAACAAGCGGGAGAAGTCAGTTATGCACCTCGTATTACTCGAAAGACATGCAGGATCAAATGGCATTGGTCTGCTGAGAGACTTCATAATCGCGTTCGAGGGCTGGCACCTTCGCCGGGGGCTTTTTGTATGCTTGGAAATAAAGTGGTAAAGATATTCAAAACCGTTCCGCATTCAGGAATGGTCTGTAGTGATGCCGGCGCTGTCATTCCTGATAATGCTTCCGGGCTGCTTGTATCAACGGGTGAAGGATGCCTCGAAATACTCGAACTTCAACTCGAAGGAAAGCGAAGAATGACTGTAGCGGAATTCATCCGCGGCAGACCGCTTCCAACCGGAACAAAGTTTAATTAAATAAGTATCAAGTTACAAGTGTTAAGTAGTGTCTGACCGAAAACCATCATTTTACTGGATATTAACCCCTTTTTGTCATTCCCGCCTTCGCGGGAATGACAAAAGAGGGACTTTTCGGTCAGGCACTAACATTACTTTGTTAAGTGCGAATTTCGCGTAGGGGCCAATTTATTGAGCCCCTTCTACTTATGCAAAAGGGCTCGATAAATCGGCCCCTAGGCGGTACTTTTAATATTTCAAACAATTATAAAAACCAATATTGATACTTAACAAAGTAATGCTAAG
>JAVCDD010000228.1 GCA_030765125.1 Candidatus Hatepunaea meridiana | reverse complement strand
TTTATAATTGTTTGAAACATTAAAAGTTCCGCGTAGGGGCCGATTTATCGAGCCCTTTTGCATAAGTAGAAGGGGCTCAATAAATTGGCCCCTACGCGAAATTCGCACTTAACAAAGTAATGTTAATTAAGGGACAAATTAATGCCAAAGAAAATAACAAATCGATTCAGTGTTTCATATCTTCAGATTTTAGACGAAAACGGAAAAGTGGATAAGAAGCTTGAGCCTAAAATACCGGAGGAGGATCTGATCAGCATGTACCGCTGGATGGTACTGGCGCGAGAATTCGATGAGCGAATGCTGAAACTCCAGAGACAAGGACGAATTGGAACGTTTGGACCATCAATCGGTCAGGAAGCGGCACACTGCGTTCCAGCCTGCCTGATGAATGAGAAAGACTGGATGGTGGGAGCTTTCAGAGAAGTCGGCGCAAGGTTGATCAGAGGTGAAACGATGGAACAGTCGTTGTATTTCTACAACGGATACGAGGAAGGCAGCGAGAAGCCCAAAGGAAGCAACATCCTGCCTGTTTCAATTATCGTTGGCGCACAAACGCTTCATGCGGTAGGAGTTGGTTATTCACTCAAATACCGCAACGTTAAGGACGCCGCCGTAGTGACGTTCTTTGGCGACGGCGCGACATCGGAAGGTGACTTCCACGAAGCCATGAACTTCGCAGGTGTATGGCAGGCTCCGGTAGTCTTCATCTGCCAAAATAACCAGTGGGCTATATCACTTCCAAGGCATAAGCAAACCAGATCGGTTACTATTGCCCAGAAAGGTATCGCTTACGATGTACCCGGTATCCAGGTAGACGGTAACGATCCGCTGGCAATGTATGTGGCGGCGAAAGAAGCTCTGGAAAGAGCGAGGAACGGCGGCGGTCCGACTCTCATCGAGGCTGTTACTTTCAGAATGATGATGCACACCACTGCAGACGATCCGACCAAATACCGTACAGACAAAGAGGTTGAAGGCTGGAAACCTAAAGATCCTCTAATCAGAATGAAAAAATATCTTGAATACAAAGATATATGGAATGATGCAATGGAAGAGGAGATGCGATCTGAGGTCAGGAAAGAAATCGATAAAGCGGTCAAAAACTTCGAGGCGAAAACCGGTTTCGATTCGAGTATCCTGTTCGACCATACGTATGGTGACAGACACTACACATTAAACGAAGAGAAAGCCGAGTTCCTGGCGGAGCAGGCAAAGGAGACGGCAAATGGCTAAGCTGAATATGGTTCAGGCGATAAATCTGGCTTTGCACGAGAAGATGAAGCATGACGATGATGTCGTCGTACTCGGTGAAGACGTTGGTGTTGATGAAGGCGTCTTCAGGGTGACCGCAGGTTTGTTGAATGAATATGGTGAAAAGAGAGTGATCGACACTCCTTTAGCCGAGTCCGGAATTATCGGAACATCGATAGGTATGGCTCTCGGTGGCATGAAACCTGTCTGTGAAATGCAGTTCTCGGGATTCTCATACCTGATTATGCATCAGCTTGAGGGTCATGCTTCCCGGATGCGTCAACGCTCACTTGGAGCCTGGAATGTTCCTCTTGTCGTAAGGATGCCTTATGGAGGTGGGATCAGGGCTATGGAACATCACTCGGAAAGCCGTGAAGCGTTCTATGCGCATATTCCCGGCATTAAAACGGTAATCCCATCCTCTCCCAGAAACGCAAGAGCGCTGCTGATTTCGGCGATTGAAGATCCTGATCCGGTTATCTTTATGGAACCGAAGAGATCCTATCGCGCTTTCCGCGAAGAGGTTCCTGATGAAATGGAGAGAATGGAGATAGGTAAGGCTCAGATAGTCCGGAAGGGAAGCGACATCACAGTGATTTCATGGGGCGCAATGATGAGACCGGTCATCAAAGCAGTCGAAGAAAGTGAGAAAGAACTGAATGCAAAAATCGAATTGATCGACATGCTCACAGTATCGCCATTGGATGACGCCGCTATTGTTGAGTCAGTCAGAAAAACCGGTCGTGTTGTCGTTGTTCAGGAAGCGCCGAAGAATGTTAGTATCTCATCTGAGATCGTGGCTCGTATAAATGACAAAGCCTTGCTTTATCTCGAAGCTCCGGTGAAACGAGTTACCAATTACGATGTGGTTACGCCATATTTCTCGAGGGAGATGGACTTTATGCCTTCACCAGGACGTATCAAGAGAGCCATCAAAGAAACAATCGAATTCTAAGAGGAGGAAAACCAGTGTTTGAATTCAAATTACCCGATCTGGGCGAAGGTATCCATGAAGGAGAAGTTCTCAAGTGGCACGTTAAAGTTGGTGACACAATTAAAGAAGACGATCCTTTAATTGAAATCGAAACCGATAAAGCTGCTGTAACAATTCCCTCACCTCGAGGCGGAATTATAATGACTCTAAAAGGCGAGGTTGGTGATATTCTGAATGTTGGTGATGTGATTGTCACAATTGACGATGGAAATGGTGTATCGGTTGCTCCAACTGAAACCAAAACAGAGGAAGTCGTTGAAACTCCTGTAAAAGTTGAAGCGCTTGCATTGTCAGCAAAAAAGGTTGAAGCTTTGGAAGTTGAATCAGGCAGACCTGTCCCCGCAGCTCCTGCTACGAGAAGACTTGCACGAGAACTTGGCGTCAATATCAACATTATCAAAGGAACCGGTCCTGCGGGAAGAGTGACGCTGGAAGACGTCAAACTTATCGCCTCAGGAGAAGCTCTCGCGGTGGCAGATCAAGCAGCTAAAGCGGAAGCTGTTGAGAAAGATGATAGTTGTGCAGTTGCTGAATTCGCAGCACACGCTTCGACCGCGATTCCATTCCTTGATATTGATCCTATGCCCGACTTCGCAAAAGAAGGTCCAATCGAGATTGAAAAACTACGCTCCATCCGTCGTAAGGTTGCACACAAGATGACGACATCCAAGATTCTTATTCCCCACGTAGTTCACATGGACGAAGCGGATGTAACCGAACTTGATAAATTCCGTCGAGAGGAAAATGCTCTACGTGAAGGTCAGGGCGGTAAATTCACTTTACTGCCGTTTGTGATAAAGGCAGTCATTGCGGGTTTGAAGGAATATCCAGCTTTAAACGCCAGTCTCGATCCCCTTAAAGAAGAGATCATATACAAGAAATATTACAACATGGGCGTTGCAGTAGATTCTGATCGGGGTTTGATTGTCCCAGTGATTAAAAACGCCGATCAGAAGAATATCATCCAATTGTCAGATAAAATAGTTGAACTGGCTGAAGGAGCTCGTAACGGAAATATTAACGTTGCAGATCTATCTGGAGGTACGTTTACTATCACCAACATCGGACCTATCGGTGGAACTGGATTCGCTGCGGCAATAAACTATCCTGAAGCTGCAATCATTGGATTGGCACGCGCGCAGGATAAACCGGTTGTGCGCGATGGTGAGATAGTGATTCGTAAGATGCTTCCGATATCGTTGTCATTTGATCACCGGATTGCTGATGGAGCTGACGTAGCCAGAATGGTCTCGGGGATTATTAAAAGACTCTCCGATCCTTACACACTGTTGCTTGAGATATAAGAGGAGTATATTATGGTTATGGGTAGTTTAACTCAAGACGCTGAAGTTGTCGTTATCGGCGCTGGACCCGGTGGATATGTCGCAGCAATTCGCCTCGCAGATCTAGGAAAAGAAGTAGTCCTGGTTGAAGAAAGCGAGGATCTGGGAGGCGTCTGCCTCAGAGAGGGTTGCATTCCATCAAAGGTTCTCATAAATGTCGTTGATATAGGTAATTCAGCAGTCGATGCTAAGAAAATGGGATTAAATATAGGCGAAGTAAGTTACGATCTGGCTAAGCTCAGAAAATGGACAGGCTCCGTCGTTGATGGTTTAACTAAAGGAGTCAGGCTGTTGCTCGAAAAACGAGGTATTGAGATTGTTCATGGAAGAGCTCAGTTTGTCAACAATAATACTATTTCAGTTGATGGAGGCAAGGTTACGCTGAATTATAAGCATTGCGTCATAGCCACCGGATCGCGCATTAACGAACTGCCAACAGCTTACGATCTTCCACTCTGGTCATCTGCCGATGCGCTCAAGTTGCCTGAAGTTCCTAAGCGGTTAGTGGTTGTCGGCGGTGGATATATCGGTCTTGAGATGGGACTTGTTTATGCTGGTTTGGGTTCAAAGGTTACAATAGTGGAATTTTCCGAGCGGCTTTTACTCGGCGCTGATCCAGATTTGGCGGGTGTGATGATCAAGCAATGTGAGCAGAGATTTGAAAGAATCCTTGTCGAATCAAGAGTGGAAAAAGTTGAGGAGAGTGGTGATGGTTATGCGGTAACTGTTGATCACAATAGTAAAAAAGAAACTATCGAAACTGATCAGGTTCTGGTGGCAATCGGTCGCAAACCAAACACTGACAATCTTAGTCTTGAAAATACTGATATAAAGATTATTGAACACGGTCTGATTGATGTGGATAATCATAACCGAACAAGCGTACCAAATATCTATGCCATTGGTGATGTTGTACGCGGTCCGGCTCTCGCTCACAAAGCAAGCCGCGAGGCGAAAGTGGTAGCTGAGATTATCGCAAATCACAATGCAGAGTTTGACAATCGCGCCATTCCTGCAGTGGTATTCACCGATCCTGAAATAGCATGGACTGGTTTAACTGAACGGGAAGCGCATGAACAGGGAGTAAACTATAAGCTCGGTAAATTCCCGCTAAGAGCGCTTGGTCGTGCCCGGACAATGGGAAGGACAGATGGTATGGTTAAGATACTCTCCGATCCTGAAACAAATCTGGTTCTCGGAGTTGGAATGGTCGGACCGCATGTATCTGAAATGATCTCCGAAGCGACACTTGCGTTAGAGATGGGAGCTACTCTCGAAGACCTGATGGTGACGATTCATCCGCATCCGACTATCTCGGAATCAATAATGGAAGCTGCTGAGGTTGCAGCAGGCAGTGCGGTTCACATAGTCGCTCCCAAATAAAACTGGAAAAGAGTATTTTGAAATTTAAATCGGAACGATGTTGGTTTGGAAACATGAACAATATGGAAACTGAAGCCCGAAACCTGTCAAACGAAGTGTTGGAGGTCAGAGATTACGATTTCGACAATGATCTGATTGAGACCGTCAGGCAAACCAGAGAACCGGGACTGAAAGTCTATCAACCTGCGGGGACGGCAGTTGTGTTAGGACGAGGCAGCGATCCGAACAAGGAGATTAACTATGACGCATGCCTTACTGAAGGTGTGACAGTTTATCAGCGACCAGGAGGAGGATGCACTGTCGTATTAGACACAGGAAACGTTATAGTGTCGGTTGTTTTACCAATAGAAGGGTTTTCCAACAACCGGCTTTATTTTAATAAACTGTCTCAATGGTTGATTGACAAGCTGGAGCAGATCGGCATTCCGGGCGTCTATCAGGAGTCTGTTTCCGACTTGGTCTATAATGGGAAAAAGTTTTGCGGTTCTTGTATTCAACGTAATAAGGACTACCTTTACTATTCCACTACTCTTCTTGTCGAACCTCAAGTTCAGATTATGGAGCGATATCTGACGTATCCACCTCGTGAGCCGGAATACAGAAACGGAAGATCACATACCGAGTTTGTCGGTTCGCTGCCGGTAAAGTGTGGCGTGGAATTGGCGCAAGCCTTAAGAGTTAAGCTAAACAATAAAACAGCTATCGCTGAACTAAAGCGGTTAATCTAATCAATAATACTTAGCATTACTTTGTTAAGTGCGAATTTCGCGTAGGGGCCAATTTATTGAGCCCCTTCTACTTATGCAAAAGGGCTCGATAAATCGGCCCCTACGCGGAACTTTTAATGTTTCAAACAATTATAAA
>JAVCDD010000301.1 GCA_030765125.1 Candidatus Hatepunaea meridiana | reverse complement strand
TTTATAATTGTTTGAAACATTAAAAGTTCCGCGTAGGGGCCGATTTATCGAGCCCTTTTGCATAAGTAGAAGGGGCTCAATAAATTGGCCCCTACGCGAAATTCGCACTTAACAAAGTAATGTTAGGGATTGAAACCTAATAGCAATGCAATATCAACTATTTACAGGAAGATGAATACGCATCGTTGTCCCTTTGCCCAGTTTGCTCTCCGCTTCGAGACGCCCTCCCCACGATTGTACAATGCCATAACAAACGGACAAGCCCAGCCCGGTACCTTTACCGACAGGTTTAGTAGTGAAGAAGGGCTCAAAAATACGGTTAAGATCTTCCTGTGAAATGCCGGAACCGTTGTCTTTCACCTCGAGTATGACTTCGTCTCCTTCACTGCGAATATCTGTAGCAATCTTCCCCCCATTGTCAAGCGCATGCATAGAGTTGTTAATCAGGTTCACCAGAACCTGTTCCAATTCAACCGGGTCAATCATAACGGTTGGCAAGTTTTCTTCCGTTTCGAGGATTAATTCCACGTTGTTAACACTTGCCTGCCGTTCTAATAATTTGTTGATTTCTCTAACGCTGGGAGCGAGATCGGTTGGTTCTAATTGCGTATCCCGCTTTCTGCCGAATTGGAGCATCTTAGTTGTTATGCTCTTGCACCTTTGGATTTGTTTCTTGCCGCGCGCTAAGGCTTCACTCAGCTCATCAAGATATTCCTTATCCGGTTTAATTTCTGAGATGATGTCTGATATATTTGTCTGATCGGCGCTAAGGATAGCAAGCGGGTTGTTGATTTCGTGCGCCAGTCCGGTGGCAAGTTCACCTACTGATGCCAGCTTGGCGGAACGCGTAAACGCTTTGAACATCTCTTCGCGTTGCGCATTAGCTTTATCAATTCGCTTAAGCAGGTGTCGCGTGGCAAGATAAGTTGTAATTACAATAAGTACTATAGCCAACAAGATTAACAGCGCTCCCGAAGCAGCCGCTCTGGTAACGGGAGCGCGGATTTCTGCCGCATCCTGTTGAACTACAAGCATCCACCGATTCTCATTTATCCAGGTAGTAACCTGAATAATTTGCGGACCGTTTATTCGAACTATTCTGTCCTGTACATCGCGATGATATTCAAGATTGGTCAGCGGTGATTTATCAAGTACTAATCCAACTCTTGGGGTCGTCTGATAGAACCCTTTTATGTTGATTATAAATGCATCCCCTGTTTCTCCAAGCATACCTGTTTGAACGAGGGCATCGAATTGATCGCTATTAATAGTGGCGCGCAAAAACCAGGGATTCGTACCATGGTAACTTTTAACAGCAATTACGCAATGAGGCACCTGTCGAAAACCAAGGAACACATCACTGATATATTTGCCTTCATTGGTCACTTGCTTAAACCAGTCAGTATCGCGGTAATTACGATTAATTAGATCATACGGTCCGATGTATGCAAGATGTTCACCATCTGCTCCAATTACGCCAAGATCAATAAAACCGTCATTGCTATTCATATTTAAGCTGGTGAACAATCTATGAAGCGTCTTCTGATCCGTGATTTCATCAAAGCCGTGAGTAGTTGCGAGGAGGCGCAGGGAATTCAGGCTTTCGGTTAAATAGGCTTCGATTGAACGGGCGTGACTTTCGACAACAGTCCGTTGCAATTCCAGTGACTTCTTGTCAAGAAGACGCCCGAAGACAAACCAGGAGCCTGCACTCATCAAGCAGAGTGGCAGAAGGGATACCACGAGGAGGACTATAACAATCCGTGATCGAAAGATGGGGTGTTTCATCAAATTTCCTTGAGAAATAGAATTCCCAGCTGTCAACCCGCCGCGGTTGACAGCATAACCCGTGGGGGTTGCTGTCAAGGACGGCGCCCCGACAGCGGATTAAAAATAGCGTTTAGAGTTCGCACTTCAGTGTGTTAGTATTAGAATAAATAATAACTTATCCTATTCACTGGAAAACAATCTGAAGATCGAACTCTGAACTCTCTTTTTCACACGCTAAAGCGTGAACTCTAAACCGGATCACCTTACTTCACTTCGTCATCCAATTCCCTTAACCGTCGCATTATCCCAAGGGCGCTGTCACCTGTAGCGATCTTTGAGATCAACTCCATCCTTTTCTGGTCGTTCTCAAATTTCTTTTTCAAACGGGCTTGGTAGGCTTCCTTAAGTAATTCAATCAACCTGTCAAGCTCGTAAGGTTTCGGCAGGTAGCTGTATGCGCCCAGTTTCGTGCATTCAACCGCAGACTCAAGCGATCCGTGTCCGGTCAGGATGATTACTTCGAGGAACTTATGTTCGCGCTTGATGTACTCTAAAAGCTCCTTGCCACTCATACCGGGCATCTTCAGATCAACGAGCGCCAGATCGAACTTATCGTTCTTAGCTGCATCAAGAGCTTCCTGACCGTTAGTTGCCTTTGTAACGTTAAAATCGCGCAACTCGAGCCTTTTGGCAATTGAATTGAGGAAAGCGACCTCATCGTCAACGATCAATAATTTTATTTTACTTTCCATAATATTATCCTTGTTTATTCAACCCCTTCGGGGTTGATTGTTGGGTTGTATTCACATCTTCCACCGGTTTACACCGGTGGCTATTCACGTTTAATCCTTTCAGGGTTGTTTTTTCATCCTTCATCTTTCGTTCTTCGCTCTTCATCTTTCAACATTCAACATTCATTAAAACCCTATCCATCTCCAATAACCCCAAAACGTCCATCCCCAGAGAACTGCAAGCGAAAGAAGTAACACTATAAAACCATGTTTCAGGAAATCACCTAATGTGACAAGCTGTTCACCAGTAATGGGGTCTTTAGCCATAGCGTAGGCTATTGCATTATTTGGCGTTCCAATAATTAACATATGAGCAAACGATGAGGCGAATGCTGTTGCTAAACCCACCATCCAGGGATGAGTGTCAGCGATTGTCGCCATAGGAATGGTAATTGGACCAATAGCCGATACGGTAGCGCCATCACTCATAAAATTCGTTAAAATACCGGTAAACAAACTTATCGCCATAGCCAGTCCCTCGCCGCTGCTCATAAAGTCCGGTAGAACACTAATAAACCCATCAGCGAGAAAGAGAGCTGCGCCGGTTGTTGCAAGTCCTTTACCCATAGCGCAGGCGCTGGCGTATAATGCCACAACTTCCCATTGAATACCGGCTACATCTTTCCAGCGCATAATACGGAAAACATTAAGCGCTACCAACGCAATTAAAATCGGACCGCCCATTCCAAGCGTGTCGCTGACAGTCACCCACATCAGGATTAATCCAATAAGAATTGCAGCGGTGATATATTCCTTCCTGTCCATAGGTCCGATTTTCTCAGAAGCCTGCCTGACAATGGAAGCGACATTGATTTCCTTGACCTTAACCTTCCTCCGCAAAGCAATAAAGAAGTAACCACCAATAACCAGAGCCATAACCGGAACAAATGGCAGACCGTACTTGACCCATTCCCCAAATGACGGCGCCATATCATAGTCAGCCAGAATACCAACCATCACTGCGTTCCGACCTCCAGACGCTGGGGATCCAGGACCGCCGCAGTTAGCGGCAAAACAGAGTGATAGAACAAATATTACAACCAGGGCATGGTCCTTTTTAATACCTTCCCGTTGTATTGAAGCCACATAAACCATCATAAACATCGGCATAATAAACGCTACAAGAGCATGTTCAGAAATAAATGAGCAGGCAACAGCCATTAACGGTAGAAAGATAAAAAGCAGCCTCGGCAGTGATTTAGCCGGACCCAATAACAGCAAACCAATACGGCGGTCTAATCCTGTTTTGCTGATAACCCTTGATAATGCTAATACGCCAAATATGAAGATGACAGCATCCTTAGCATAAGCTTTAGCGACATCGTTGGGGTGTAAAATCCCCATTAAATACATAAATACGCCTACAAGCAAAGCTGTAACACCGATAGGAATAGCACCGGTAGCCCAGAAAAGCGCTGCTACAACCAATGTACCCAACATCACCTTTGCCCGGAAAGCAGCCTGTTCAACGGTCATTTTATAGATGGTTTTCTTCCCATCATCCGAAGTTGTCTTTTTACCGATTTTATATGATCGAGCATAGTATTCATTGATTGCCTCACCTGTCTTGAGCTTGTTATAATGCGCATAACCCATATGCGGATCACCGCCTGCTTCTGTTTTTGGCGCTGAAAGCAGATTAATCATTCGTTGTGGTGTGGGCATAAAAATCAATCCAAGGAACAACAGCGCTCCAAGAATAATTACACCCGGTCGAGAATTGTGAGATCCGATGAGCCATTTCCGCAGAGAATCCTTTTCAACTTGAGGGATTTCCAGCCGTTCCATAACTTGAGCTTTATCTGCGCGCGCCGAGTCAACAACGCTTATTAGTTTATCGAAATCACAGGGTTTCTCCAGATATGTATAGGCGTCCAGTCGTCCGACTTCCATCGCCGACCTGACGTTGCCTTGTCCGGTAAGGAAGATCACCTGTAGTTCTGGTCGGAACTCTTTAATTTCTCGCAGTACCTGTTCACCGCTTAATCCCGGCATTTTTCGGTCGAGTATTACAACATCAATGTCAGGATCACTGCGAACTACCTTTACAGCGTCCTTGCCGTTATCCAGAGCGACAGTCTGATAACCGCGCAGTTCGAGTCGTTTTGTAAGTGAAATGCGAAATTTATCTTCGTCGTCAACTAAGAGCAATTTTGGCATTAGTTATAACTCCGTTTTGTTGAAAAATATGAGTTCAGAGTTCAGCCTTCAGGCTGTTTTTAGAGTTTAGAGTTCAACCTTCAGGTTGTTTTTCCCCGCTGTCAGGGACAGTGAAATATGGGGACAGTATACCTATTTTTCTATGGACTGTCATTATTTATAAAATTATTTATAAAATAGGTATACTGTCCCCATATTTCCTTGAGGGTTTGGAATTTAATTCGGTGGGTTTCACCCACCGCTATTCATATTTATTCCCTTCGGGAATGCCTGACAAATCTACATTGAAATCCCGTTTTGCGAGGAACGAAGTGACGAAGCAATCTCTTCACCAACCACGCAAAACATCAATCGGCAGATGATTTTATAATATCTGCAACCTCAGTAAACAGATCCGAAAGCCTTAAGATTCCGACAACTTCTTTATTTCTCGTCACCAGGATAGATAAAGTTTGCCACATAACCATCTGATGAATGATTTCCGGTAAAGAGCTGTTTTCATCTATACTCTCTTCTACAGCATGCATCACCTGTTTGATTTTCATATTGCATGCACGGCTGCAAATATCCGATTTGCTTTCACTCCAAAAGCGGTAATTCGACATCATAGAATTAATAAATTCGCTGCTTAATCCTGATTTAGCGAGATGTTCGACGTCTCCTAATACAGAATACTTTGGCTCAAGCGCTTTCAGAAAACCAAGATGTCCTAATTTACCGATAATCTTCCCGTCTTTGTTAGTGATGAGTACAGCTCGATGAGGTTGTCTGTCAGGAAGCAGATTGACCTGAGCCTGATCAAGCGCTTTCAACGCATCAAGCAGAGTTGCATCTTCAGATATAACAGCATACTCACTAATAGGCAGCATTAACTCTTTGGCAGTTTTTTCAGCCATAGTTTTCACCTTACGTTATTTAATCGGAAGCACAATTGTAAAAGTACTTCCCTTCTTAAGTTTACTATCGACAAGTATTTCACCACCCAGGCTCTTGATGATTCCATAACTAACTGACAATCCCAGTCCAGTACCTTTACCAACTTCTTTTGTAGTAAAGAACGGATCGAATATTTTATTTATATTTTCCCGACTCATTCCTTTTCCAGTATCAGAGATTGCAATGTAAACGTTATTATCGTCTCTTGTTGTAGTAACGGTTATTTTCCCGGATTTATCACCTATTGCGTCAATACCGTTATTGGTAATGTTAAGGAATACTTGTTCCAACTGAAGAGTGTCGGTCACAATCTGTGGAAGATCAGTTTCAAAGTTGCGAATGATTTCAATGTTAGACGAAGCCAATTGACGCGTCAGGAAACCATCAAGCACGTCATTTATGAGTTTATGCACGTCATGGTGAGACAGAATAATGTCTGTCTGACGAACGAAACCAAGCAATTTACGAGTTATGTCGCGGCAACGGAAAACAGCATCGTGAATTTCGTCAAGGTGTTCGCGTAATTCGTCATTGGTTATTTCCATACCAAATCTTGGATCCATCATATCCTTCATCAATCCTGATGCTTCACTAATTACAGCAAGCGGATTATTAATCTCATGGGCTACTCCAGCAGCCAGTTCACCGACAGATGCCAGTCTGGCAGCGTGTTCCAATTGCGACTTGGTTTGAATACTCTCTTCCTTCATATGAACCATTTGTTTTGCACGTGAAATAATGATAAGCAATATAACAAGCATTATGCCAAATGAAACCAATGTAAATGTCAGATCCGTTCCTGCGAAAAGCCCTGATCTCTCACTATCAGCCCACTGAATTATTAAAGCCCAATCCGCCATTCGCAGCCAGGAATAACCATACTCATATTGAGTCTGATTAATCTTAACTTGTTCAACGCCAAGCCGTGGTATTGACGGTGGGATAATGGATGACTCCTCAAGCAACGTTCCAACGTGCTGTGTCACGACCTGATAATAGCCTTCTTTATTAACTATTGATGTAGATACCTCACTGGTTCCTTCGCGTGAAGTTATATATTCATATATTTTTTTCGGATCTAGTGTAGCACGCAGGACAACGTATTGACCTTCGATGATGCGGCTTACGCCAATAGTGAAATGCGGTTGTTTTCTAAAGCCAAGATATATATCGGTAATGATGAAATTATCAGGGTTTTTATGCAAATTAACATACCAGGTTTCCGAACTATAATCTCGGCGTTCTAACGAGGGGAAAGGACCCGCATACCCAACTTGAACACCGGATGGATCGAAAAAGCCGATGTCAACAAATGCATTTGAATTTCTCATTAGATCATTTAAATATTCACGCATTATATCAGGTGAAGGAGGAACTTCTAATTTCGGATTATCAATCAGGTTGGACAGGTTTACAACCCTTTCACGCAAGAACAGATCAAGCGTATTTGCCTGTTGTTCGGCAATTGATTTAAGATGTGTCTGGCGGCTCTCTTTAAGCAGCTTACCGGATTGTATATGAAAGTATATCGTCAGCAAGATAAAGGGAGCAAGATAGGTTAGAAAAAGACGAATGATGGTTCGTTTCAGCAACTCCTGGTGCTTTTTCTCTGCTATAATTATTGTGTTTTTATTATCCATTTGCGCCTTTATGAATATTTATTTTAAATTATAACGAGGAGTTTCATAGTTTTTAGATTTCATATCCTAAAAAACTGTTTGTATATATTTTCACAAAATATATGCTAAAAAATAGTCAACAGCAATAGAAATGATACTTACAGTATGATAAGTCAAACAATTATCGGTTTGTCAAATAGGTGACTTTACAATTATTGGGGATTTGTATTTGAACACACAGTGTTAAAAGAAACCTCAGTGTCCTCAGCGTTCTTTGCGGTAAATAAAAATATATTGAGCCACCGACAGGGATTGAACCTGCGACCTGATCATTACGAATGACCCGCTCTACCAACTGAGCTACGGTGGCGAAACAAGTAAGAAAGTAAGAAAGCTAGAGAGTTAGCAGGTCTTTAACACTTTCTTACTTTCTTACTTGCTTACTTGTTTTCACCCATTTATCGGTGGACGCACCCAGATGTGAAGCGTATCTTCCGAGGAGACAGTACCATCGCCAAGTTCTGTCCAACCGCGTATTAATACCACTCCCTCTTTCGATCCATTAAAAACTACTTCTTGTTTGAATCCACTATTTGAATCCGGTTCTGTGGTTGCCCAGGGCGTGAGAGTGCCGATTGTATCAGGATCTAAGGAAAGTCTTACTGTATACCCTCTAAGCTTATCACCATCCTGATTTACTAAACTCCCACCAAGATATAAATTCGCGTTGATATTAACCTCGCGTGTGTCTATGATTGGGTAAACACTTAGTGTTAATGGAGGTGGTAAGGGTGGTGGATCTGTAACGTTGTTATCACATCCTCCAAATAATAATGCTATAATGAATATCGTAAAGATAAACAAACAGCTTGTTTTGATTTTTAAATTACTTGTTTTCATTTTGTACTCTATGTTTTACTGTTCAGACACTACTTAGTAGCTTTCTGTTGGCTGTTAGAACTTTGATTCCACAGTTTTTAAAATCGCTGTCATGAGTGATCAACACTAAATTTCTTGTCCTGCATAGCTCAATTAGAATCTGGTCGTTAAAGTCGTGTTTCTGTGCGCTTTTTTGGTAATCCGAGATGATAGCTTCTTCTTTCAATAATTCAAAACCACTTCCAATACGAATGCTTTGCGTTAGAATCCGTCGAGTAGTATCAGCTATTGCATTAATTACCTCCATGAAATGACTACTTCCTCGGAATTCTTTAAATTGATTAATACCTATGTTTTCCTTTTGAGATTCGAATTCATACCGAGAATACCTATTTATAAACTCAGAAATAATAAGAACGTCAATTATCATTTCACTGCCTACTGAACACATTTCAGCTAAAGCTCTTGAATATACATTTGATTTCCAATCTTTCGGTAGTTGCGGACCGTAGACGTAAAACCAAATATTTGTATCTATCAAGAAAGAATCCTATTTGGAAAAGGAATAATCCTTTATTTGAATAGCTTCACTATTCATCGTCTTCTTCCAGCGCTTCTTTTCTTGCCCTATTAAATCGTCCCGGGTTTTTGAAGTAAGCTTTTGCAGTTTCAACGACCCGTTTTAAAAGGGCTAAATCATCTTGATCCATATCCGACACTTCAAGATTTTCGCGAATATAACTTTCAGGAAACTCACTATATAACTGACCAATAGCTGCATTCAGGAATGCTGTTATAAGTGTATCAACATTCCGAAATGATAAAATTACTTTTACCCCGCTTCTTAAGGCGGAAGCTATTTGTTTATAGACCTTCTCACCGTCGTCGGATGCCATACATATATTGCTTCCAACAATTTCATATACGCTTATTTTAAGTTGTTGTTTCATATGGAGTTCCTGTATTTTGTTAAAAAATTTCATTAGGCGATATCTCTGAAGACAATTGATATTTTTTAGAATCCGCTGTATTAAACTCAAGGTTTATGATTGATCCGGGAAAAGGAAGCAGGAAACTTTTAGATATTATGTTGCCGTATTTCATTTGCCAGTATCCACGGTCTGATACGATCTGTACACAGCCTCCATTTAAAGAAATGAATTCCTTTAAAAGTTTTAGGCCATTACCACCGGGTATTGAACCGGTTTTTGTTGTATGTATCTCTGATATTGCCCATTCAATCGCCTGATCGGACGAAATATTCAAGCCTATTCTTTCTTTTATATTTCGTCGAAAACCGATACCAAGATCGGTGATTGTAAAATCGAGACGGTTAATATTTGGAAAATATTGACCGCAAGAATAGATTCCTAACTCAGTATTTGAATGGACTACTGCATTCTCAAATATCTCATACAGGCTCAACTCAAATTTCCTTCTTAGTCCTATAGACATATCAGGAAGTCCCTTGCCGACCAAATACATCTTTATGTAATTAACGAAATCAAGAGAATCCTTCGTTTCAAATCGTCGGTATTCTATTGTAGTTCTATAAGTATCGAATTTGCGTGAATGTCCATAGTAACTGAGAAAATTGTTCTTGGATAGGATTTTCTCTATCCCACTTGTAGTATTGCAGATTGTAATCGAATTACTATTCCTGCTTGTTTTATAAAGGATAGCTCCAAAAGGCGCTGCCATATTGGCATCAAACCAATTAACGGCACTCATATCAATGTATATTTCTTCAAAAGTGAGTTCACTTAGTTGGTGTTCGAGATTTATCAGTGAATTGAAGCCATTATAATCACTGTTAATATCTTGTATATAAATATTCATAATTTATCTTGCATTTCACAATATCAACGCCTTGCCAACCGCGGATCCATCGCATCCCGCAGTCCTTCCCCAACCAAATTAATTACGGTAACTGTAAAGAATATCGCCAGCCCTGGAAATGTCGTTATCCACCAACCGGATGGCAGCAATTCTCTTGCCTTGGCGAGTATTGCTCCCCAGGAAGCTACGTTGGGCGGTACACCTAAACCTAAGAATGATAAACTGGACTCAACCAGAATAGCAACCGCCACACCAAACGTTGCGGATATAAACACTGGCGCCAGGGCGTTTGGTAGTACATGTCTAAAGATTATCCGAGACGTTGAGAAGCCTAATGCCTTCGCTGCCGATACGTAGTCTATGTTTCGTAATCTGAGGAACTCACCTCGCACCAGGCGCGCGACTCCTGCCCAACCGGTTACTCCGATTACGATCATAATATTGTACATATTTTGCGGCAAATAAGCCACAATCGCGATAATTACAAAGAGCACCGGCAAGCAAATCATCAGCTCGATCAGGCGTGATATTAATATATCAGTCCAACCACCGAAATATCCAGCCAGTGAGCCGAGAATTATGCCGATTGTAATATAAATCGAGACTGCAACGATGCCGATGGAGAGCGAAATGCGCGTCCCATAGATCAATCGGCTGAGTAGATCTCGTCCCGTGTCATCCGTACCGAGCCAGTGCTGAAACGAAGGCGGTGTAATCACGTAATCAAGGTCGTAGTCATTTGGCGAGAACGGGATTATCGGGAAAAGCGCCCAATCTATCTTTTTATCCTCCGGTGCCCGCTTCTCGTCCATCTCGACCAGCTTTTTGAACTTTTTATTGCGAAATTCCGCAGGCCAATGCATTATACCCAGACTGACCAGATAGCCGCGGATAACCGGAAAATGAATTTGATCTTCATACTTGATGACCAAAGGACGGTCGTTAGCGATAAAATCGGCTGAAAGTGCGATCAACACTAAGAATAAAAGGGATAAAAGCCCGAATACCGCTAACTTATTGCGCCGGAACTGTCGGGTGACAAGGGCGAAATACGAACTGCGTTTGGGTTTATTTGACGTCATTTAATGGTGTTTTTCTGATAAATGTATTGACTTATGATAATAATTATATTATCTTGCCTATGCGAAGACAGGGTTCTGATTGAGTAGAGAAACCTTGGTCGAGAAAGGCGCGACGTGTGCATAGGCATCCACCTGTATACGTCCGCCTTTCTTTTTGTATCCTTGTGCCCCGGTAGCTCAATTGGATAGAGCATTGTCTTCGCAGGCCAAGGTTGCGGGTTCGAGTCCCGCCCGGGGTACAAATATATTTCACCACGAAGAACACAAAGAAGTTGTTCCTTCAATAACATAAGCATTCACGCTTAATATCTATTATATTATTCATCATTCAAACCTTCAAATCGTTTACTGCTAATATTTTTTCCACTTCAGCTTCCTCTTGATCTTCTTAATCTGCTTCTAAACGATCCGTGTATCTAATTCATCTTATAAGATACACAACCTCATTTCACAAGTCAAGCCTATTCCTTTTTACCTCAAACGTCTGTATATTACTCTATAGGATTTCAATCCATAAACTACTAAAGGTTATAAATGCTAAAAGGTATTCATTTTCTATTAACCTATCGTTGTACAAACGAATGCGATCACTGTTTCCTGTATTGCAGTCCCGGATTGTCTGGGACGTTCAGCATCTCACAGGTTGAACAAGCTCTGAATGAAGCACAGAAGATTGGGACGGTAACGCAGATTTACTACGAAGGCGGCGAGCCGTTTCTCTACTATCCGTTACTGTTGGCAGGTGTAAGAGCAGCGCACGAACGAGGATTCGAGGTTGGAATCGTAACAAACTCTTATTGGGCTGTCAACCCTACGGATGCTGAAATGTGGCTGAAATCGCTAATAGACGCCGGATTAACAGACCTCAGTGTCAGCGACGATCCACTGCACAGCTGTGATAATGGCGATGAAAAACCTGGAAATGCCGTTACTGCTGCCGAACGTCTTGGACTATCCGTAAGTAGTATTTGCATTGAGAAGCCCAGCTTTAAAACAAATCAGGATGAGGCTGTTGGACAGGAAAAGGGTGAACCGGTAATTGGGGGCAGCACTTGCTTTAAGGGAAGAGCGGCGGATAAATTGACAGAAGGTCTTCCAACCCGGTCGTGGAGAAACTTCAATAGCTGTGATCGTGAAGAACTCGTAAATCCGGGAAGAGTGCATATTGACCCATTCGGTAACGTGCATCTCTGCCAGGGATTGAGCATAGGAAACATCCAAGCAACCCCTCTATCCGAACTAATACGAGATTACGATGCGAAGAAACATCCGGTCTGCAAACATCTAATCGAAGGAGGACCTGCGCAATTGGCAACTGCTTTCAATGTAGATGTTGATGACGAGTATGTTGATGAATGTCACTTATGCTTCAACGTGCGCCGTAAGTTGATCGACAGGTTTCCGCAGTATCTGGCGCCGGGGGTAGTTTATGGGTTGATCTGATTTTTAACGCAAATAACGCAAAGATGTATGAAGACGTTTAAAAGCTATTATTTGAATAAGACAATTGAGCGTAAAATTTACCGCATCACAACCAACTTGATCGCTGACGTGTGATTGCTTGAGGTGATTTTACAGATATAAATGCCTGAAGGTAATCCCGAAGCATCCCAAGTAATTGAGTGCACTCCTGCCGATTTATCGTAATTATGTAATCCCGCAACCCTATGCCCTTGTAAATCGTATATCGAAAGCGATGTAAGTGCAGGTGATGAAATGTTATAGCTGATTGTAGTTGTGCTATTAAAGGGGTTTGGGTAGGCTTGCAGATCGGTTTGATGGGGAAGTAATGATGACGGTTCTTCCTTTATGCTCAATGCTTCGCTGCAATCGTAGATTCCGAAGCTGGTTCCATCCTTGACTATAACTATGCCATCATTATCTTTAATCCTCAGATCAGACGCGGTGCCAGGAGTGTCATACCATCCTGTAATGCGGGGATTTTCTGGGTCTTCGATATTGAGTATTTGAAATTTCCCACCTACCAGTTGGAAAAAATAACCATTGTGAAATTGCAAGAGTCCCTCGTCAGGGATCTGTATTCTCCTAATTACATTAACACCTCTCCGACCCTCTAAAAAAACCACTAATAAAAGGACATCATCGTATGAATACATAAAAGCAGTGTCGTCGTCATACAGGAAAATTCCCCTTAAACTTTCAAATCCCCCAATGTAGCGCTGACGTAATACAGAAGACAGAGTTCCATCCTCGTTTCGTTGATAGATCAGGATTGCTCCATGACTGCCAGATACATATACATAATTATCATCAACGTCTAATCCCGATATGCCATAATGACCACCAAATATATATTCATAGATCCCAACCAGTGTTGGATTTTCTCTATCTTTTATGGATAATACATACAATTGCATCCCTCTTATACAGTAGATGTAGTCACCGTAAACCTTCATAACGAAAATATCGGAATTAAGTTCTCGCATCTCAACCTGGTTCAGAATTCGAGGTTCCTCAGGATCAGCAATAGAGACAATAATAATCCTGTGGGAAAGAAATGCATACAGATAATCATCTACAATAATAAACTTATAGAAAGATATATCGGGATCTTCAGACAGGAGACTTCCAACCTCTACGGGATTAGAAGGATCCTCCAAAGAAATAACTCTGAGACGGGAAATATAGTTACGATAATCATTTACAGAGCGTTCTCGTGTAGCGAAGTATAATAAATCGTCAACTAACTGAAAACTAATAGTATTCCTTAAGTGGTAAATAGATGTATCTGTTCCTGCAATTTCAGGATTGTATATATCACTGAAATCATAGACTCTTAAAATATCAAGGGATACATCACATGCAATATTACCAGATAAATCATAATTACTCTGTATTCCCAAGTTAAATTCGGTTACTACTTCAGGACGGTCCGGATCGGATATATCCACAATGTGTATTGGCATATAAGCATATTGATTCTGTACATACACGGTGCTTCCCCAATCAATTTCACATTCACCTCTAAGGGTGGGGTTTTCAATGTCTGAAATATCAATTATTTTGAAAACATCAGAAGAGTAACCATATATAAAATCACCTGCAACAGTGAAATCGGTCAATCTTGGTTCTCTGAAATAATTCAATCGAACAGGATTCACAGGATCAATTATTGAAAAAATGAAAACCCCGCTATTAGCCCTTGTAAACAGCATTGTATCCAGAAGAACAAAGTTATAAACATGCAGGTTATTGATAGTAGAGATATGGCTTAATTCATTTCTCTGGTTAAAGCGGTAGAGCCCCAAAGCGCGTCCATTTTCGACGCAAATAAGATCACCATAAGCATCGATAAGTCCAAACCCAGTAACCGGATACCTGTCCAACAATTCAGGGGCTTCCGGATCTTCCAGTGAGAAAGCGCTAAGACAATATGTTATTCTTTCCACTACATAAAGAATACCATCTTCTATATCAATATCTTTGGAATACGCCGGGGTCGATACTTGTCTGATGGGCTGCGGAGAGGTCGGATCGGATATATCATAAATCACAAAACCATATCCATTTGTCACATAACAATAATCACCATAGATTTTCAATTCGTCATACCTCCCACCTATGAAAAGTTCACTCAGCAGTGTCACTCCCTGACCTTCCTGTGCGTTAGTATGTCCGAAAAGGAATAGTGTTAAACATAAAATTGATAAGAATTTGAGCCTTTTAATCATATCTATTCCATTTATAAATAGCATCGGAGATAAATAGTACCTCGAATATGAGGTATCTGGGTTACCTTTACCGCATCACAACCAACTTGATCGCTGACGCGTGATTGCCTGAGGTGATTTTACAGATATAAATGCCGGAAGGTAATCCCGAAGCATCCCAGGTAATAGAGTGCGCTCCTGCCGATTTATCGTAATTATGTAACACCGCAACCCTATGCCCTTGTAAGTCGTATATCGAAAGCGATGTAAGTGCAGGCGATGAAAGGTTATAGCTGATTGTAGTTGTGCTGTTAAAGGGGTTTGGGAAGGCTTGCAGATAGGTTTGATGGGGAAGTAATGAAGACGGATCTTCCTTTATGCTCAATGCTTCGCTGCAATCGTAAATGCCGATGCTGAAACCGTCATTGATAACAATTATACCACTATCAATATTTGCCGCTAAATCAGTTGCATATCCCGGAGTATTATAGTACCAACCTATAACTACAGGGTTTTCAGGATCTTCAATAGACATAATAATAAACCCTTCTTCGCTATTTATAGTTAAATAATCACCAAATAGTCTAAGCGTTCCACTTACTCTTACTTCTCCAATTAATTCCACGCTCCTTCGATTACCCAGATTTACTATTAAGACTCTGTCTCTTGCATTTATGAAACCATAATCACCAGAGACAACAATACTACCAACAGATGAATATTCCCCTATATATTCCTGCATTAAACATAAAGAAAGGGTTCCGTTTTTATTTTTACTATATATTTTTATCGCTCCATTATCGCCAGTTAAATAAACATAACTGTCATCTACATCAATTCCACGATGGTATGATATCCAATGACCTTCAAACAAGTCATTATAAAGTCCAATATATTCAGGATTTTCCCTTTCCTCAATTGAAATGACATATACCCCAGTCGATCGCTTTAAACTGTATATATAATCGCCATAAATTCTAGTGTTACCGAAAGAAAAAATTTCTTCAATTTCCGTCTGGTTGATTAACCGAGGTTCTTCCGGATCTTCAATAGACATTATTACGATATCCCGGGACAGAAAACCATAAATATAATCATCCTTAATCAGAAAACTTTCCATTGAATTATAGTATCTGAACAAGTAATTACCAATTTCATCAGGGTTTGATGGGTCCTCAAGAGATATCACACGGAGCTTATAAACGTAATTATGCCACGGATTATTATCGTTTAATTCTTTGGTGACAATATAAAGATAATTATCTTTAATCTTAAGGGTATTATCTCCGAGAATGTTGCGCCTTACTGAAGTATCTGCACTCAAAATGCAGGGATTATGAATGTTTCTAAAATCAATAACCGAAAAAATCGATCCACCTTGCGCACCCGATCTCCACCCACAGCCAATATTGTCAGATATATCAAAGTTCAATTGTCT
>JAVCDD010000316.1 GCA_030765125.1 Candidatus Hatepunaea meridiana | reverse complement strand
TTTATAATTGTTTGAAACATTAAAAGTTCCGCGTAGTGGCCGATTTATCGAGCCCTTTTGCATAAGTAGAAGGGGCTCAATAAATTGGCCCCTACGCGAAATTCGCACTTAACAAAGTAATGTTAGGAAGATCATCTGGAATATCCGATTCTAATGTGATTTGATCGTGTTTGATTACTGATTGAATGAGTGATAGTGTGTCATTGATGACATCCTCAATGTTCGCTGGGCTGTGTGATTCTTTGTCTTGCCTCGAGAAAGTCAGCAGGTTACGAACTATGGTTGAGACTCGCTCCGTTTCTTTGCCAATTTCTGAGGCGTATTCAATTAACGGACTATCTTTATCCAACCGCTTAACTATGAGGCTAGCATAATTCATTATGCCGTTAATAGGATTATTGATCTCATGGGCAACACCACCTGCCAGGGTACCGATAGACTCGAGTTTCTGCTGCTGGCGCATGTGGATTTCGTATTGCTTGAGTTCTTCCTCGGCTTTTTTGCGATCCGAATTATTCAAAATGAAAGCTACTCCGTTAAGCTCTGATCCTGACATAGATGCTGCACCGATAATTATTGGAATCCTGCTCCCGTCTTTGCAAATATACTCCTTCTCTAAAGGAGTTGACACACCGATTGACGCAAGCTCCTCAATTGCAATGGCGTCACGTTCCCTATATTCCGGAGGTGTCATCTCATTCCAGAGCAATCTCCCAGCATTAAGATCATCCCTGGAGTACCCCACCATTTCAAGAAAGGTATCATTAGCATCAGAGATATTTCCATTCTTATCCCAAAAAAGAATACCTGTTACTCTGGATTCAAATACGCTCCTGAAACGGCTTTCGCTGGAAACTAATTCATTAATCCCCGGATTCGTTACCCTGAAGAATAGGAAAGAACCAAAGAATATTAAAAGAATTGAAATTAACATAGCAGTAATAGCAGCTTCTATATAGGGAGTGCGTACTTCTGACAAATCTATTTTGGCGACGATACCCAGATTCACCTCAGCTACTGGTTCAAAAGCTGCGAGAACAATTTCACCACGATAATCTAGACCAATCAATGTACCCGATTTACCTGATAGCGCGCTCCGCATTGGTGCGGCAAGTTCCGATCCAAATGAAATATCATCCGGATGAAATACCTCATCATGGCGGTGCCTGAGTATGAATTCTATCTTTTCGCCTGATTTGCGAGCTAAAGTGAACTCACCCGTTTTGCCGAATCCTTCGAAATTCTCGTGCGCGTCTGTTATCTGATTCATTGTCACCATGAAAGGATCATAGTCAGGAGTTTCATCTAACAGTTGGTTCTTAACTTCTATATCATAACGAGCAATCGCTTCAATCAAACGCGCCCGGCTCTGAGCTATATTTACAAGTCTTGCCCGATCCTCTTCGAACGCTGCATTGTAGAGCATAAGTATTGTAACTCCTGAAGCGCTCAAAGATACAATCGTCAGGATCAGGATAAGTAAAAACTGCCTTTTTCGTTCAATCATGAAATAGCTTTCCTAATGGTGTAACCAATTGAAATTTTCAGTTTGTAAATTGAATGACAAAATCCTGAATCAAATAGCCTTTTATCTGATTCCAATTCTCATCATAGAATTTATTCCTAATTTAATGTATATATCGAGTTGCGTCCAGATCTCGCTCGTTGTATCAGGTTACTCTCTACCATTTGTCGTAGAATATTCCAGGCAAATGTTGAACCGCACTCAAGTATTCCCTCAACCTCTTTTCGCGATATATGTCCTTCCTTCCTGATCTTATCTAACACTATTTTTTTCACTATCGGAAATAATTCTTCCCGAGTCTTGGCAGTCGGAATAACCATCGTTACCGACATTTGCAGGAATTCTCCTCACTTTCTATCAACGCTTGCTCGAATTGCTTGGGCGCTCATTATCCGCAGTCTCCAGCTCGGCGATCCGCATGCGCATCTCAGTCAATTCATCAATCAGTTGAGCTTTAGTTTTGGTATCATCGCTCATTTTTTTCCTTGTGAGTTTTCATAAGTCGTTACGATGGTTTTCCTCTATCCAGATTCTGTATTAACCTTAATGGATTTCCCACCAATCCGTTATCAACTCACCGCGGTTGACTGTATAATACCTATAAATTTAAGGGTTTGCCTGTCAAGCGCGGTGACTAGACAGGTGGTAATTATTCATTCGCTGACAGTCTGGAGACAGTGTGTCCGAGAATAGGAAATCAGGAGCAACAATCATTAAGCGTGCTTTCAGGCGTCCTCAGGGTTTTTTCCTAATCCGTTATTCCGGACTTGATCCGGAATCCACTATTAACAACAACTTCCAGGATTCCGGATCAAGTCTGGAATGCCAGTATCAGGTGTTCCATACAGCCTGCCCTCACCTGACAGTAGAAAAATGTATTTGCGTGTCAGGTGAGAGCACCTGACACCACTTTCACACTTTGCATGTCAAATGAGGGCGTCCGACATAACCTACGCTTTCACACTTATTCCAGCATCTTCATCAGCTCATTAACAGCATTTTCAATTCCATCAGCCACTTCTGAAATGCTCTGACCCAGCATATAGGCTGGCGTTGAAATGATCTTATTCGTTTCATCAATAGCAACACCGCGCACATCCTGATTTTCGTGACTGCCGCCCATAGCTTCGAGTCCGGCTGCCGTATCGGGATCCGTGCCGATGGTCAGGGTCGGTTTAACTCCAGTGTTGGTCAGGGCTTTCATTGCAACTGCGGGAGCTATACACATTGCAACAATAGGTTTGCCTGCTTTGTGCATTGCCTGAATTAGATTGGAAACACCGCCGTCAATGCTGCAATCAGCACCCTTGACAGCAAAGTCGCACAGGTTCTTGGCAGCGCCGAATCCACCTGGCAGAACCAGAGCGTCAAGTTCATCGACCTTGACCTCTGCAACATTGCGCACGGGACCGCGGGCAATCCTTGCCGATTCGATTAAAACGTTGCGCGTCTCACCTTCGGAGACCTCGCCGGTCTGATGGTTGATGACGTGCATTTGATCCTTATCCGGAGCCATTATGATGACATCGGCTCCAGCTCGATCCAGGGCAAGCAGCGTAATAACGGACTCGTGAATCTCAGCGCCGTCATAAACACCGCAGCCGGATAGTATTACTCCAATACGTTTGGACATAAGGTACCTCGAAATAGTTACAAGCTACAAGTAGCAATTAAGAAGTTAAATACTTGATACTGATACTTGTAACTAATATTTTCCAGTTCGTAATTTCCTCAATCGGTTATGCCTTTAGCTCAGCAATGTATAAACTTAATAACACTGGAGTAGCGAAGCTTGCTGCGCGTCCACTTAATAATACCAGAGTAGCGCAGCTTGCTGCGTTCTTGCACGGTGGCGCATGC
>JAVCDD010000276.1 GCA_030765125.1 Candidatus Hatepunaea meridiana | reverse complement strand
TTTATAATTGTTTGAAACATTAAAAGTTCCGCGTAGTGGCCGATTTATCGAGCCCTTTTGCATAAGTAGAAGGGGCTCAATAAATTGGCCCCTACGCGAAATTCGCACTTAACAAAGTAATGTTAGGCAATTGTTATCTATTAAGGAAATATAACAGCAAATATAAGTGTTTAATTCGGTGCTGTATATCAAGTAATCTCGCCTCTCAATGAAAAGATTGAAAAACGAAGAAAAAGCCCCGGGCAACCGGGGCTTTATTAACTTTCATTTCAAACTGTTTTACTAATACAATCCTACCGAATTGGACCTACAGCAGAACTTATATCATTGATAGTGACAATCCCTTCAGCCTCGAAGGAAATTGGTTCAGACGAAGGCATTAATACTCCATTATTTTCAGAATCATCGATAGAAACATTATCGAGATCGGCATATTCTATCACGGCATTATTATAGGTCATGAATATGAGTACGCTGTTACCTTCGGCGTCAGGACGTTGAAGAGTTGCATTTTGAACCTTGGGACTGCCATTGATCTCGATACTATATGCTTGTGCCCGACAGTTGAAAATAAATGATAACAGGAACCACTCTTCTGTTGGGAAACCTTCAACAGATAGCAGATTGCCTCCGTTTTGGAAATAGATTGTATTGTCCGGATTGAATTGTGTTTTGAAGGTGATATAATTATTAGGGTCACCTCCTATAATGCCAAAGTGTCCGTTTCCTGCAAGCTTCAACCAGCACGATATATTTCCACTTGGGACAGGATCTGTGTTAAGGCTGAGCCGTGAGGACCCTTCGCTATTGGTGTCGATAAATTGAGCGCATTGATTTCCTGAACAGGGATCTTCATCAGATATACGAGTTGTGGAACCACCGTTTTCAGTATTGACCCAAGGCTCCCCCGGTTCCTCCTTCACCTGGTGATTCTCGAAACCATCATAGAAGACTGAATAAGCCTCTGTCTGTGCGTGCTCGACGTTTGAAGCGGGAGATCTGCCTCCATCGTTGTAGGCAAATACACGATAGAAATATATAGTATTCGGTTCAAGACCGGAATTTCTGTAACTGTAAGTATCTTGCCTGAAATCACCTATCTGATTGAAATCATCCTCGTGTTCAGATTGCCTCTCAAGGTAGAATCCCTCGTGGTTGTTGATGTTATCTGCGCTCCAGGTTATGCGGATCTCTGTTTCTGACAAAACTTCCAACTCGGTTATTGTCGGAGCCAAGGGCGGTCCGTATGGAGTAGTGACTTCGAGTATCGGCTCTGACCAAAATGAAAAATCGGAGTTTTCTAATGCCCTGATTTTATAAAAATATGTAGTGTTCTCTTCAACCGTATTATCAGTGAAGACGGTTTCATTTGCAGCTATATCCGGGAAGTCCGTATAACCACCGGCGCTGTCAACACGATTCAGTTGGAATCCGGTTTCATCATCGGAATTGTCATCCCAGGCAAGATTGACTTCCTGGTATGTCATATCTTCCACCCTGAGGTTTGAAGGTGTGATGGGAGGTCCTGATGGGGTAGTTGCGGAGCCAACGTTTGACCAATCTGAATTACCATAATCGTTGTAGGCAGCGATTCGGTAATAATAGGTCGTTTCGTCAGATAGACGCTCATCTAAAAAGGTTTGAATATCTTCCTGTTCCAGTGTCACGACAACTTCAAAACCTGTATCCTCCTGGAGGCTGCGTTCTATAATGAAACCGGTATTATCGGTTGAATTGTCACTCCACATTAAAAGAATAGAATTGGGTGAACGTACTGCCGCATTCAGATCGTATGGTGGCGCAGGTGTCAAGACATCGGTTTTAGCGTTAGCTTCGTTTGACCAGAGGGAACCGATGGTATTAATCATAGCCCGAACCTGATAATAATAAATCTGATCAGCAGCAAGGTCAGCGTCTTCATATTCGACAATATTCGGATCTAATTCTGCCATCACCTCATAATTGCCATTACTGCCGGATTTGCGGCGGATTTGATACCCGGTTTCTTTCTCAGAATTATCTGTCCAGGTCAGCATGATCGTTGTAAAGACGGTTGAGTCCATTATGGCAACGAGTTCTAAGGGTGCTTTTGCGAAAGTTAGAACCGTAACCACATCAGACCATTCCGATTCTTTATCCTCAACCCCAAGCGTTTTTACCCTATACTGATATTCAGTTCCTTCGTTCAGAACGGTATCGGTGAAACCCCTGACGTCAGAATCGGTTTCTGCAATTGTTTCCCAATTTTCCGGATCACCTTCGGATCGTTCGAGGTGAAAACCGGTTTTGATATGATTTTCATCCTCCCAGGCTAGAAGAACCTCACTGTCGGATATTGCTGTGGCTTCGAGGTTCTCGGGAGGTGAAGGTATAGGGATATTGATGCTTGCTGAATCTTCATTCGACCAGAGTGAACCGATACTATCTATCATGGCGCATACACGATAGTAATAACATTGGTCTGCATCGAGATTTTCATCCACATACGCTGTCGCATCGGCATCGAGGTCGCCTATATTTTCATAGGTACCATCACTCTCTAACCTCTTCTGAACCAGGTAACCCGTTTCCTTCTCAGATTCATCCAGCCAGGTTAGATTTATGGATGTATAGTCTGTACTATCCTGTCCAGCAGCCAGATCAGAAGGAGCTTTGGCGAGTGTTGTAACATCAACCGTATTCGATGGATCGGACTCACCACCCTCATTATAGGCTTTGATCCGGTATTGATATTGTGATCCCTCTTCCAGATCAGTGTCTTCAAACTCCTCAGTGTCGGTTTCGAGTGTATTTACTGTCTGCCAATCGGAAGAATCGTTTTCCTTCTTCTGGATATAAAAGCCACTCTCGTTGGAGCTGCTATCTGTCCAGGTCAGGTGAATCTGGCTGTCGGACAACACTGTAGCTGCGAGATTCTCTGGTGCAGCAGGTGCTTGTGTTCCCGGACCGGTTGGAGTAGTATCGTCCTTACCACAACCGGTAAATCCGATTGTAAAAGTCAGAATTAGTAAAAGTGTCAGCTTTCTCATTTTTCTTCCTTTCTTTTATGTAATCTCACATGTGAGAATTTATTTACGATGTATTTCACAGAGTATTCTACAGAGTCCTCTAAAGTGTTCCATGTCAATTTCTGACCTTTCAACGCAGGATAGGGGTATACAAATATCGTTTCAGAGAAGGTACTGTCTATCCATTCGATTGTCCATACTCCGTCATCACCATTACGGTTGAAACCAGATGTTCAGCGTTCACCGAACCAGGTGTAGTTGTTGTACTGAAACGAAGTGTCTATAATGCTTCCATTGGCAGGTTGCATCGCTGCAGAGTCTACCTCAGTTTCAACTGATAAATGCAAAATAACGTGCTATATTGTTTTTGTCAATACTCTGAGTTATTAATTTAAAAAAAAAGAGTAAAATTCTCGTTTTGCTAACCAGCTTCCCTGGTGTAAAGCCTTTGGTAAATAATAGTTACTCCCCGCTTTACTCCTTACGCACAATATACTATTGTTCTGAAAACAAATCAAGCTTTAACTGAATAGAAATGCAACAACAACATCTTAGAGCCCGAATTATAGCAAGTACTTGTAAATACTGGATTCCGGATCAAGTTCGGAATGACAAATCAAGCGAGAACCTGATTCCTGCACTCCCAGAAGAGTGGGGGAGAGTATTATATCGGGATTTATTTCACCAATACCATCTGTTAAAGTATCTCATTTCCGCGCGTGTAATCTTTAATAAATACTGTCCAACAGGCGGGTTTGCTGACGATGAATCTATTCTGATCGGCTGATTTGCTGTGAATTTGCGGTGGAGGAGTCTCCTGCCGCTTAAGTCATATAATTCTACTGTAACCGCTGCATCCATCGTTCCGAGGTAGTTGATCTTCACCTGTCCATCTGTCGGGTTTGGTGAAACAGTCTGGAGGTTAAGCGTGTTCCTGATTTCAGTTTGCTGTTTCACATTGTTTTGGACGTTTCGCAAATCAGAATCCGTTTCCTGCGGTAGAAGCATACCAGATGAATATGTCTTCACCGTCGAAATCCACTCCAGCAGAATTGACAAGTCATTACTTTCGAGAAATGCTATAGTGTTTGATTGAAAAACCGGGGTTTTTAGGCAGGCACTAATTACGAACGGTTACGATGTAAACACTCGGATAAATTATTGACATCGATACTTGATTGACTTACCTTAAAGGCTGAAGATGAATACTCAATTTTCGAGAGCATAGGAGAACCTCCTTATTATTTTTGATTACTCAGAAGGTAAGGTAAGTTTATGCTCGCTAAACATGAAAGAAAATCTTATTAATAAAAGCTACCGATAATTTACACTATCAATTGATTAACAAATCAAGGACTTCTAATGAAGAAAAAGAATCCTCGAAGCAAGGCGATGATTCAGTATATACTATTCACTACCCTCGTTGTAATGACACCTTTTATAGTGGTAACGCGATTTTTACAGGGAACAGTGCATGACGTATCGCATATGGGTTTTTTTATATTTGGTCACGAGATACCTTACGTAGCTTCCGCGGCTGTACTCGGTCTTATCGTTTTTCTGATATGGCAGCGAAAGAATATTACATTACGCCGGATTGGAGGTGGATTTGTTATTGTTGGTATGATCGCTATATCACAGAAGGTTCAAGATCTGTATGGTGGAATGTCAGTTTATGATCTGCAGCGGAACTGGCATTACGTTGCTTACAGCGCTTATGTTTTCTTTTTCTTTCGGGCTTTCAACTTACGGAATCTTCCTCAGCACAAAGCCATCGTTTACTCATTTACTTCAGCCTTTCTGCTATCAATATTTGATGAATTTTTCCAACTCTTTTTTTCCAATAGAGTTTTTGATTTATGCGATCAGGCTAAAGATTGTTGGGGTTGTATAATGGGCTTGATCCTGATTCTCTTCGTATCCGAAACTTATGGCACAATAAAGATCAGGGGGCAGCGGATATGGAAGAAACGATTTAAAGACTATTTTAAAGATCCGCTCTCTGCGTTTGTGATGGTAGGACTGTTCGCATTGGTGTTTATACTAATAAGCCCGCTGTTAACCGATCATAGTCAAATAATTACACTGGTGATTTTTACTCTCGTTGCATACGCAGTAGTGTTCGTTGTTGTTCATTTCACACAGTTCAAACCTTTCAGAATAGCTTTCATAAGTCTGTTTGCGATTTGTGTGCTTTTATTAACTGTGTCTTTTGTTAAAAACAAGGACGGATATATAACACACTATTCATACCATCAAGTACTCTCTGTTCCAGTAGGTCTTGTAATTTATAAAGGTCTTCCTGTTCCGTTTTTCGATCTGATGATCTATCCGGACGGTTTTCCTCGTCTGGTAGATAAAAAGCATTTCTTTAATAATGTGGATAAGAAGTTTTTTCTAGATCATGAACCTTCTATACTGCTTGTAGGTACTGGATGGGAAGGGCAAGGCGGTAAAGGATTCACCAAAGAAGAAGGAACGTATTTTACCTTCAACAATTTTTCGATAAAAGGCACACAGATTATAATCCTGAAAACATCTGAAGCCTGCAAGCTTTACAATCGATTACGCAGTGAAGGAAAAAACGTTCTATTCGTTATACATAATACATGTTGAGGTTTAAATCATGAAATTTCATATAGACTGGGGCTGGGTAGTACTATTAGCCCCAATGTCCATCGTTGTGGTTGTGTTACTGTTCGAGCAGACACACTGGGTTACGGAACAAACGTCCCAAGGCGTTCACTATGAAGCTTCAACACATGTCAATCTTGGTCGATCTGCAATGAAACTTGGGAATTATCAAGAGGCTATAGGTCAGTATCAAACGGCTCTTACTATGGATCCAGAATATAACGAAGCTTATATGGGGCTGGGAATAGTCCTTAATATTCAGGGTGATTATGATAATGCCATCAGATGCATCAAACAGGCGATTTCGCTGGATTCGCTGAATCAAGGAACGGGTTATGGCAATCTTGGAATGGTTTACGCCCATAAGAAAGAGTATAACGTAGCTCTTCAGTATTTCCGAAAGTCGCTGGCAATCGATTCAACAATCGCAGGGAACTATCGTAATATCGGCAGCATCGGATCTGTAAAAATGGACTGGCAAATGGCTGCACTAGCATACTCCAAGGCTATTGAGAATAAACCGAATATTAGAAGTCTTTACCGGAATATGAGAAAGGAAGCATTGGAAAAATACAAGGATGATGAAAATTTCCAAAAGATTAAGGAATATCTCGATCACAGTATATCAGAGGATTCGCTTGCTGAATTTGACCATAAAATAGTGGACGAGTTAGCAGAGAAAGACCCTAAATTAGCGGAGGATCACAAGAACCTTGCCAGAGCATATACAAAATTGGGAAAATTGGAAGACGCTATCCTTCAGTACAATGCCGCCCTGAAAATAACACCAAATGACGCCGTGACCTATAACAGGCTAGGCATTCTTTATGCCAGAACGGATGACTTGGAAAACGCTCTTTTAAAGTTCAGGAAAGCTGTTCAACTCGATCCCAGTTATGGGGATGCAAAGGCTAATCTCGATCATTGTGAGAAAAGATTGGCAGACAAATAAACACGTAATTGCATCGTATCATTTAACTAACATTACTTTGTTAAGTGCGAATTTCGCGTAGGGGCCAATTTATTGAGCCCCTTCTACTTATGCAAAAGGGCTCGATAAATCGGCCCCTACGCGGAACTTTTAATGTTTCAAACAATTATA
>JAVCDD010000194.1 GCA_030765125.1 Candidatus Hatepunaea meridiana | reverse complement strand
TTTTCTGGATATGAGCCCCTTTTTGTCATTCCCGCGAAGGCGGGAATCCAGGAGAAACAATAAGTTGTCTGGATTCCCGCCTTCGCGGGAATGACAAAAGAGGGACTTTTCGGTCAGACACTAGTTACGTATCCGCTCAGTTCGTAGCCGGTGGTAAGACTTTTGCTGCAAGCTTTAATATCAGTCCGGTCTTAGGAATGTTTATAACAGCGGGAATAGTGCTCATTTATACGATTCTTGGTGGATTTCTTGCCGTAAGCTTAACCGATGTGTTTCAGGCGTTCTTTATGATTGTTGCGCTGGTGATACTCCCAATAAGCGCAATTGTTGATAGAGGTGGATTGGCGCAGGTTATGATGGAGTTGCGTGGAATTGACATTGCGTTGGTAGATCCGATGGCTTTGGGCTTTGGAGCTCTGATAGGATTTATTGGGATTGGTCTCGGATCACCGGGTAACCCGCATATCCTGGTGCGTTATATGTCGATCGATGATCCCGATCAGTTAAAGGTTTCCGCTGTTATAGGAACGTTCTGGAATGTAGTGATGGCAGCGGGTGCTCTGTTTATCGGGCTGGTTGGGAGAGTATATTTTCCTCAGGCGTCGTTAATCCCCGGTGGGGACGTGGAACGTCTTTATCCGATACTGGCGCAACACCATCTGCATCCGATACTGTTCGGTGTAGTTATTGCTTCGATCTTTGCCGCAATAATGTCAACAGCGGACTCGCAACTTCTGGTTGCTGCATCGAGTGTTGTTAATGATCTCTATGAAAAGGTCGTCAAACGTGGAGAAAAACTATCGCAACGAATGCTGGTATTATATAGTCGTATCATTGTCGTATTATTAGTAGTAATATCTATCGGAATCGGAACAGTTGCCTCGAAACTGGTTTTTTGGCTGGTATTGTTTGCCTGGGCGGGGTTAGGAGCTTCGCTTGGTCCAACTTCGATACTGGCGTTATTCTGGCGTCGGACTACGAGAGCGGGAGTGGCAGCCGGATTCATTGCTGGTACGTTGACTACGATAATCTGGTATTATGTACCGGCGTTAAAGGGTTTTATGTACGAGTTGATTCCTGCATTTATTATTGGATTGGCTGCTACGGTTATAGTGAGTCTGATGACCAAACCACCTGAAGATACTGATGAAATGTTTGAATCAATGATCAGGTAATAAACGCGACTCAACAAAGAATGAAAAATAGAGTTCAGAGTTCGACCTTTAGGTTGTTTTTCCTTCTCAAACTAACGGAGTGAATTCTAAATCCAACACACTAAAGTGCGAACTCTGAACTCTATTTCTAAAGGAAATAATTGAAATATAGATATATTTTTATAGTTCTTATATTGATTGCTTTCATCTCAGATTCAGAATGCGCCTGGCGGATCGGTGGAGATGTAAACCTATTCCCTGCAACAGGTAACCTTAGACTAAAAAAACCGGTTATTGAGTATGGAGTATCTCTGATTTATGAAAACCAATTCGGTGCAATCTATCAAGCAGCAATCAGCCAATTTGAACCGAGTATTAAGCATGACAGCACACTGTCATTTGTAGGTATGACCACGTTATGGCTGCTTCGCAGCGCTGGTTTCAAGGTTTGGCGAATACAGTCATATCTGAGTACGGGCGCCGGTATATCGAGAGTGATTATGTGGAATGACAACGGAAGAGCCGAATTAGGTGTGTTGTCATTCAGAGCGGATTTGCTTGTCGAAGTATGGAAAAAGTCAACTGTAACAGTTTTAACCGGACTTTCATATCGTGGATGTCCTTTACGTGATTCCGGTTGGTATACAGACCGGTTTGGATTGGCATTAGTTATAGTTGGTAGTCGTAACGGTTCAGGGAAAACAAACGAGTAAGCTTGACAAGTTGATACATTAGGTTTATATTAACTTGTATCTGATCGAAAAGCCCTCCTTCTGTCATTCCCGCGAAGGCGGGAATCCAGGCGAAACAATAGATTATCTGGATTCCCGCCTCGCGGGAACGACAGAAAGTGGAAAATATCCAGAAAAATGGGAATTTTTAATCAGACACTAACTTGTTAGATTTAAATCCAAATGAAAGGTTATAAAAGTGAAAAACCAGTATCGTATTGTAAATATTAATATAATTGTCTTAATAAGTGCAATTTTTCTGATTTCGTTTTCAGGTTCAGCGGAAGCTGCAAACAGAACAAGTTTCGGCGTTACAGGCGGTTTAGGTATGCCGCTTGGATGGTGGGGTGAACGATGGGAACCCCTGCAATCCGGTGAATTTAATATCAGGTATGAATTTTCCCCTGGTATGGGAATCCTACTCATAACCGGTTTAAATAAAACCTATTTTGAACCCCTCAGCAGAGAACAGATTGCCGATGAGTCGGTCTATTCTGACGTTAGGGAGGAATTCTCAGACTATACCACAATAGTATACGCCAATCAGGGAGGTTCTTTCAAACAACTTCCTATCGGATTTGGGTTCTACATGGAGCGGATGGTATCCGATTTGCGAGCTTACGGTTCTCTAACTATGGTAGTGAATAATTGGAAATTCTATAGATCGCAGTGGTTTTTACAGGAAGTAACTGTACCGGGGATGTCAACTATTCAACACGATTGGGACAATTGGGAAATCGAAGAGGATGGTTCTGATCTTGGCTTGCAGGTAGCTTGTGGAGCGTTGTATAAACTTACTAATTTATTATATTTAGACCTTTCAGCAGCCTTTCACTGGGTTAATATCAGCCGGAAATACGGCTCCGTAGCTTATTGGGGGCAACCGGCACGTATCCCGCCTGGCGAACCGGAAAACGATCTAATCAAAGATTCCAAATCCTCCGTTAATTCCCTGCAGTTCAGAATTGGATTGAGAGTAGGAAACTAAAAGAAAAGGTTGAAGAGCGAAGTGCGAAGGACGAATGAAAGGCGGCGTTGCTGTCAGGTTTCAAAGTTAGCGCAACCTGAAATCCACTATTAACAATAATTTAATGGATTCCAGATCAAGTCCGGGAAAATACGGGGACAGTATACCTATTTTTCTATAGACTATAGTCATTAAAGAGTTATCGGTTATGCCTTTAGCTCAGCCGGAGTAGCGAAGCTTGCTGCGCGTCCACTTAATAATACCGGATTAGCGAAGCTTGCTGCGCGCTCGCAGGCAGATACGCATGCGCCACCGTACGAGAACGCAGAAAGCTTTTCTACTCCGGTATTATTAAGTGGACGCGCAGCAAGCTTCGCTACTCCGGTGTTATTAAT
>JAVCDD010000100.1 GCA_030765125.1 Candidatus Hatepunaea meridiana | reverse complement strand
ATCACAAGTCAATTCAGCAGCTACTAACCTTGTTGTGTCGTTGACAGCGCCTGTAATTTGTAATCTGGTTGGATCTCCAGCGGTTACTGTTATCAAACCCGATCGTGCAGGGAAGTCACGGAGGTTATTGTACACAACTTCGATAATTCCCTCTTCCGCTCGTTCACAACGGAAGTTAATAGTCATATCGTTTCCCTCAAATTCACAACTAAAGGGGTTTTCAAATTGACCGCTCCATTCTAATTCAATAACTTCTTGACGAAAAACATAACCGATTAAATTGCCGTAAAAATCATGTATCCCTACTCTAAATTCCAGGATATCATCGACTGTGATATCTCTTTCGTTCAGAGGTTCATCGTCTAAATCGCATAAGCGAATATAACTTTCATCTGTTGGAATCACGGTTATAGAAGTATTGTTATCGTCAAATTCATCTTGTCTGTTTTTTTCCCCAATAGTTCGACTGGCAGTGAACGCAATCGCGTAACCATCAGCCACACGTGGCGGAACAGCAAAGAAGGTTATCGTTAACGTTCCTTCACCAGCTATGATAGGATCGTTATGTTCACCATCAGAAACGGTACGGATGCTGAGACTGTTTCCATCCGATTGCCATATAGCAAGTGTCGGATCATGATGAGCCTGTTCGATGTCACCCTGCCGCATGAACAGAAGATTATCATTACCCAATGAAATCATCTGTGGTATCAGGTTAGACCACTCTCCTTCTATTTCAATATTGAGGAAGTCGAAATAGTCTTCATCTTGGTCTTGAAAATCGAAGGTAAATACGCCTGTAATGTCATCACCTTGACCTGCCCGAAATTCCAGAGGATCTGGCTCGGTACACACAAAAGTAAACTCCTGTGCCCATAAAGGTATCACATAAAAAAAGGTAGCAATAAGGATACTTACGTATTTCATTTCGTATTTTCCTCTTCCTCTTGGGCGGTAATAACAGGCACATTTGCAAAGTCTTTCGTTTGAGACGCTATGATTTTCCATTGACCGGACGCTGTGCTCTGTTTCAGGATCCGCAATTGTAACGTATTAACGCTTAATAGTGAATGCAGTTCAATCAAGCAGGAGTCAGAAGATAGCTGTTCGGATCCATTGAGACAGATGAGTTGTCGTGCCGTTAAAAGAGAATCATTTGCTGCAACACCTTCCAATACCCACTGACTTTCACCAGAAAAGGTCACCAGAAGATATCGAACGGTTGCACCACCTAAATTAGCCACTACTTGGCATTTTATGTAATTCTGAATATGGTTTGCGTCTTCAGACAGGTTGTTCTGTGCAAGTGAGAACAAAGCCTGAATGAAAAACATAAATAAACATATAATTAAGAACAGACTTGATTTTTTCAATGTTCACCTCGTGGAATTAAAAATTTCGAATTTTCAATTGATATCAGATAAATGAAAGCCCCCCTCCATATAGAAAGGGGAGAGAGATAACACTCAGATTGTCAATTATAAATTGTTCTATGTAACAATGTCATTCCATCAAGTTTTTGAGTATTTCGTCAGCTAGCCTTATTAATGGATCATCATTATTCCCAGCTAAAGACAATGCCTTTCTCGCAGCACCTTCAGTATCGGTATCAAAAACTGTTTCCGCGTTGATTAGTTGACTGGGTATAGTGCCTGCCCACAAGGAATTTCCAGATACCGGATCTATAATCTTCAGTTTAGCCTCTAGAGATGCACTATATAAGCCATGTCCCTCCCATTTTTTCTCTATTATCGCTTCAGCTATTCCAACTAAAATTAAATCAGCCTTTTTACTATTTGCGATAGTACGTTGTAATTTGAGATTATTTACAATTTTTTTCCAATCAATTTTACTCCAGTTGATATCGGATTGAAATGCACTTAACTTGTTTTGTATCATTGCTTTCACTAAACGTGGTGCAAATTCACCGGGATATATTTGTTCATTATCGCTTAGCTCATTAATCACGATAAGTATCTTTATGCTATTTAATACATTCTCAGCTTGCTTCAGTACCGCATTGAGCCGATTTTGTTCCGAGAATGGTATAGCAGGATACTCTTTCATTTCACTGATCCATTCAAAAACAGGTCTTATACTTCTCAAAGCATCCTTTATTTTCCCTTGAATACGATCGTTTTCTGCATTCTCAATCACTGACTTAGCTTCCTTAAGGAAAGTTGTTATCATCATTCGTATAATTCTTTGATGCTCATCATGGGAATAACGTATGAAGCAACGTGCCTCATGTTCAAATTTAACGCCCTTTTCTGTTTGTATCTTATATGTTTCTATGTAATAATCATTTTCCGGCTTGATTGATAATATGCCTTTACTTATTATCCTGACTTTTATATCCACCAAATCTCGTGATATAATAATGCCTGTTTGGTCCTCGATAAGAAGGCGTTCGAATTCTTTATCAACATAGATTTCTAATTTGAGCTCATTAATAATTTTTTTACGGGCATCCAGTATAGCATTATTTACGGCACATTGCTTAGTGGAGCAAGGAGCAGAAATGCCTATATGTCCATTGTTCGGAGGATCGGTTTTGAACTCGATTGGTCCTTCAATCTCGATAAGCTTTCTTTCTCCGGGTTGTAATATTCTTGAACCTGCACAACCAAATAGGAAAAAGAACCCGACTATAACAATTGTTGTTTTAGTAAGTAGTTGATTCATCGTGTAATATTACTACGAAAACTCCTTTAGTGATTTTTAGCATTGTCTTTTTCTTATTCATTTTCCTCTGGAAATATGGCTTTTTTTCTATTATGCATTCCTTGATATCCGTCTATGATTGAACATGTATGCTGACCTCTTCTATAGAATTGCTGTTTTTGCTTAAAAAGGGTGAACTCTTGAGGTTCCTGTCGTGTATCTTACTCGCTCATTTCCAGTTGTACTGAACTTGTGAAACCTTCTGCTCCACTTCGGTATAATATAGGATAAATCAGTCTGCAAAACAGGCAGAGGGATACTCGAATACTCAATTCGCAATCTCAATATTTCAATCATCCTAAAAATGAAGAACATTATATTCATTTTACATAACAGATCACTAAGATAATATCTTGCGGAAAACGGGAATAGAGTATAGTACTAGTGTCATGTCAAGCTAATAAAGTAGGGTATAGTCGTTTCAACTTTACCCTGGCATCATCTGTAGAAAATTGCCAATCTACTTTAGCATGGCAAGAATTGCGCTGATCCTGCCAGTGAGCGACTT
>JAVCDD010000299.1 GCA_030765125.1 Candidatus Hatepunaea meridiana | reverse complement strand
TGTTTCTCCTGGATTCCCGCCTTCGCGGGAATGACAAAAAGGGGTTAATATCCAGTAAAATGATGGTTTTCGGTCAGACACTAAGTATCAATATTGGTTTTTATAATTGTTTGAAACATTAAAAGTTTCGCGTAGGGGCCGATTTATCGAGCCCTTTTGCATAAGTAGAAGGGGCTCAATAAATTAGCCCCTACGCGAAATTCGCACTTAACAAAGTAATGATAATTTGTTTTCAGTCAAATGTTTTATTATATTGCTTTATCCACATTTAACAAATCATCTAAGGAGAACCAAATGCCCAATCGACCTTTACTTGCCATCATCCTTGCCGTGCTTCTACCGAGTTTCCTATTGGCGATCGAATTCGATCCGTCTCTGGATGAAGGCATCCACTTCCCGGATACACCCGTCAATGAAACCAGCAATGTCAATCTGACCGTGTCTGAAAATAACGATGTGCCTCCGGTAATGGTCAGGATTGATCGACCTGAACGCGATGGATTTAATGTTGAACCGAACGAGCAGTTACTCAGACCGGGACAGCCGATTGTTTTCAGAATCTCATTCACACCTGAGGAACCGGGAGAAATCCGTACTGCTCTAACCGGAGCGTATTTCAATCCAAATGGTGGGAGAGAAGCGAGATTCTCTACTGAAATGACCGGCACAGGCATCGAAGCCGGTGATCCGGAGATTACAGTAGAGCCGGTTGAGGTTTTACTCGAACTTCTGGAACCCAGGCAGCAGGATGAAGCAACCATCACTATCGGCAACGTCGGAGATGCATCTCTTGAATTTGCGATAGAATTGAGGGATAATATTCCCGGTATGGTATTCGAACCTGATGAGGGCGAGGTTGATGTGGATGAAGAGATAGAAATCACCTTCAGCACAACCGATGCCATCCCCGACAGCGGACGTTATCGGACAATCGCAACCATCCATTCCAACGATCCGGAAAATGACGAAGTGGACGTGGACGTGGAACTTTACGTAGGCTACCGACCCCATCCGACGATTTCGGTTGAACCTGATAGCGTCCTCTTCGAGATAACCGAAGTCGATCAAAGCTGCCAGTGTCGTATAGCTATTAGCAACATAGGGGAAAGAACACTCGAATTCATATACGCATTTGAAGCAGATGAAGAGCTATGGTTCTTTGTTGAACCGGATGAAGGGGAAGGAGAATTAGAACCAGGAGAAGAATGTGAATTGCAATTCCAAACTTTGAATTGGATCATTCTTCCTAATGGTGAATATCACGCTCAACTCCGCATCGCATCCAACGATCCGGAAAACAATGAGATAATAGTCAACATTGAACTTATTGTCGACATCCCGGACAACTATCCGGAAATCCGGATTGACGATAATGAAGCGCTATTAGAGATAAATGAAGTTGAACAGCAAGCTATTGACACCCTGATAATCGGCAACACCGGTTTACAACCGCTCAATTTCCGTTTAAGCCTTCCAGTGAATGAGAACAACTGGTTCACTGCCAGTCCTGATTCAGGTAGTATTGAGCCTGATTCGCAGATTGAGATATACGTAATGACAACTGAACAAATCCCAGGAAACGGTGAGTATAACGAAGTGTTTACTGTACTTACAAATGATCCTGAAAATCCGGAAACAGAAATCACCGTTCGCTTAGTAGTCGATATCCAGGAAGCGAGTGACCATATCGGAAGCGATCTCCCTCAAATCTACTATCTGACTCCCCCCTACCCTAACCCTTTCAACGCTGAAACAAAGATTTCTTTCGCATTGCCTGAGCCCGGTAATATGTCACTCAAAGTATACGATCTGACAGGATGCGAAGTGGTTACGTTAATTGATGGGTTGAAAACTGCCGGCAGGTATACTTTGAACTGGAATAGCGGCGATCTATCAACGGGGATGTATCTGATCAGGATGGAAGCGAATGGATTTGCTATGGTCAGGAAGGTGGTGCTTGTTAGGTAAACCGGTTTCATCGGAATCGAGGGGATCCTGCAATAATAAAATATCCTTCCGGATTCGGAGAATCCGGGTTACGATACTGCTGACGCTGTTTCATTCCTGCAATTTATTCGATTGTGGTGGATGATTGGTTTGGGATGGTGCCTATTAGGAAGAGGTTGAGGAAGAGGAAGGAAAATAAATTAGTTATTGATTATTGATTTTTAAATATTCTGAAACTTCGTCCGGTTTCTCCTAAATCAGAGTGATATCTTTCTATTATTGAGAGTTCCCGATTTTGAAGAAACCGGGAACTACAATATTAAGCAGGATCTTCTGAAAAATAACGATTTTAGAGATACTCTAAGTAGTATGTTTGTAAACGTGCACATCACTTTGCGGGAATGGGATTGAAATCCCATTCGTGTCAAATGCCAGCTTGATCTGTTCGGTCAGATCGAAAAAAATATTCCAGTAATCCGCCGAGTTGCACCAGACTCTTACTGCGAAGTTAACTGAACTGTCACCAAGCTCTGCCACTCTGATAAATGGTGCGGGTTCTTTCAGGATACGGGTATCTTTCTCGATCAGTCCGTCTATCACTTCTTTTGCTTTCTTGATGTCATCGTCATAACCGATTCCGATTGTTAGATCGACCCTGCGTGTCGGTTCGCTTGAGTAATTTGTGAGACTGCCATTGGAAAGACCTCCATTGGGGATTACTATAGTCTTATTGTCCGGGGTTTTAAGAATAGTGTTAAATATCTGAATCTCATGCACCGAGCCTATATATCCCTGCGCTTCGATCACATCGCCGACCTTAAAAGGTTTGAAAAGCGTGATAAGCACACCACCCGCGAAATTGGACATGCTACCCTGCAAAGCCAGACCGACGGCTAAACCGGCTGCACCCAGTATCGCTATAAACGATGTCATCTGCACGCCTATCATCGACATTACAGAGATTAAAAGTACTACTTTTAGTAAAATTGAAACGATGCTGAGGAGAAATCTACGCATTGAGACATCGACATCCATGGAGCGCATGCTTTTCCGCAGCACTTTAACCAGGATTTTGATTGCCCAGGAACCGATTATGAGGGTAAGTATTGCAAGTAAAAGCTTGGGAGCATAAAGGGTAAGCATTGCTATCCCTTGGTCAAAAATTGGTTTGAAATCAATCATGTTGATCTCCATTATATTTAAAGGGGTTTAACGTGATGTCAAACAATCCGTTTGACAATATCTAACTTCAAGCAGCCAGAATACGAATTCATGAGGTAGTCTTTCCTGAGCAATTAATTCCGGATCGCTATCTGTTGTAAATATGTAAAAGATTTTGTTTAAGCGCAATAGAATTATGGAAATTTGAGCTGTGATTGAAATAATTGGATAGATGATTTTGAAGATATTTGCGATAATTTAGGTTATTTGGTCATCACCTCCCCGCCTTACTGGCAGATACTTTAATGCACCTGCCATTATATCACACTACCTTTAAAATCCAATATTAGAATCACACCATAAATATTCCTTACAATACCACCCAATATTTGCTATTCTTAATTCATTGTATTATACTGTTATATTCGAATTACAAAAAAAGATGTAGTCCGGTTAGCAGGGAATGTTTTATCATTACAAAGAACCCCCGTTTTCGGAGAAACCGGACTACCAATTTATTCAAAGTCTATTCGGATTAGTGGTGTCTCCTTATAATTGTCAGGAGTGTCCATCCACTGTCATTCCCGTGAAGACGGGAATCCAGATTGAGAGTCTCCGCCTTAACCAACTAAATTAACATACTGATTTATCAATAGGATGTTTATATCAAACTTCTAAACTGGATTCCCGTCTTCACGGGAATGACAGTGAGGGGCGGGAATGACAGTGAGGGGCGGGAATGACAGTGAG
>JAVCDD010000264.1 GCA_030765125.1 Candidatus Hatepunaea meridiana | reverse complement strand
GTATCCGGCATTATATCGGCATCAACAGATTCAAGCGTGCCAACAATGTAGGGAATACCGCACGGTATGAGGGAAACGATTTCTTTCCTGATAACGACAATTGATTTATCAGGATATGCATGCCTGGCTGAAAGCGCTGCTTGAACACCGGCAGGACCACCGCCAATAACGACTACATCAAACGATTTCATTTTTTTACTCCTTTGGTTTTCTGTCTCAATGACATGTTAATTGTACCATTTCAGAATTGCATTTACCGTCGCGTTGATTACCGGATAAGAAATAGGTGACGGGGTTAACAAAGGATGAGTTCCTATCTGAATCGTGTCGATCTCCATATCTGTCATCTTCTTCTGAATCATCACAGAAAGCATGTTTGTCACTTCGCCAACAGATTCGCCCCCGATGATCTGCGCACCCAGAAGAGTGTGACAATGACGGGAAAAGATCAGCTTAACAAACGGTTTAGATACAGAGCGCAGATCTTCCGGATTCTGACTGGAACTCTCGCTCGTACTAGCGAGATAATCCATATCCATTTCTTCAGCCTGCTTCTCATTGAGACCAACTACCCCAATAGCAATATCACCTATCTTGGTAGTGAAGGTGCCTAGAGTTCCTGGGAAGTCTGTCAGCAACTTTATCTTGAATAGATTTGCACCCGCAATCCGTCCCTGCACCATAGCTGCTGAAGGCATCAGGAAGTGAGTATATCCTCCGGTATGGCTATTCCTCGTTGTAGCACAGTCGCCCGCAGCAAATACATTCTTCTTGGATGTGCGCATGTATTCGTCGACAATTATCCCGTATTTCTTATCAAGAGCCAACCCTAATGACTCTGCTATGGATACTTCCGGTCGAAAGCCGATTGTAATGATGGCGAGATCAACCTCAAGGTAACTTCCGTCCGAAAGCTTAACGCCGCAAATTGCTTCTTCGCCTTCAAAGGTTTCGATAGTTGTCCCGGTCTTTACCTGGCAACCCCGTCTCTCGAGTTCTCTTTCAACCGCCTTTCCGAATTCCGGATCCATAGAGGTCGCGAACAGGTTTGATCTGGACTCTACAACGATGACCTTCTTTCCGAGATTGATGAACTCATTAGCCAGTTCAACACCCGCGTATCCACCGCCAACGATGAGTATCCTTGTACATTTTCGCGCAGCATTTACAAGTTGCGTTAAAGATTTATAGCTGTTTTCGACAGCATATATGCCTTCCTTTTCAATGCCCGGAATAGATAGTAAATTGGGTCTCGATCCTGTCGCAAGGACAAGCTTGCTAAACCTGATTTTCCTTCCATCTGCCAGTACGAGACTCCTATCATTACACCAGACAACCTCACCTTCGATCAGTTCAATCTTTTTACTCTCAAGTAAAACTTCCGTTACAGGATGACCATTAGGATAAGCCGAGGGATTGATGACTCCGGCAATTCCATTGGGTATCATAACTGTGGCTTCTTTACGAATAAGTCCAACTGAGATTCCGGGATTGAGGTTTTTTGCGGTTATTGCCGTCTGAACTCCTGCTGGACCTCCGCCGATGATAAGAACATCAAACGCTTTCATTTTAGTACTCCTATTGTTTGTTGTTTTTCCGTCTGTTCAATACAAAAAGAAACTTGAATGCGATTCCGCTTAGATCGGATAATCTTTCGCATTGAAATTTAAGATCAATGTCATTTGCTGTTGATAGACCTCAAATTGTGTGCCAAAAGAATCTATATGTAGAAACTGTTAAAATTACGAGAGATAACAGAACAGACTTTTAGATCAGGGAGTTGCATTATGCAAGCATTTCTATAAGGATATTGCATATTGCTACATAATATAGAGCAGGAGATGCGTTTCTCGATTGGAATTAGCTTGCTATTTGAAGGGATTAAATGGAGAAGTCAGGCATTGAAAGGTTGAAGGTGAACAGGAGTGATGAAGAGTCAGTAACTTTATAAAAGGTCATATTTTTTCATTTTTCTCCAGAGGGTTGCTCGATCAATCCCAAGGGCTTCAGCCGTCTTACCTCGGTGTCCTTGATATTTATCCAAGGCGGATGTAATCAATGATTCTTCTGTTTGTTTGAAAGTCAAAATTCTTTGAAAACCATTGGTATCAGTCTGTAAGGATGTATTCCATAGGTTTTCGGGAAGATGTTCTGTCTCTATTATCTCACCTTGACACATAACAAAGGCATATTCGACGATGTTCTCTAATTCCCGGATATTACCGGGCCAATTGTAGGACATCAAAGTAGTGAGCGCCTGTGGCGACAGTCCTTTGATATGCTTACTAAACCTGGTAGAGTTTCTTTCTATTATATTCTGCAACAATAATGGCAGATCATCCATCCGTTCCCTTAGAGGAGGTAAGTGAATATTTATCACATTGATACGATAATAAAAGTCCTCTCGAAACCGACCGGTATGCATTTCCGCTACCATATTTTTGTTTGTTGCAGCGATCAATCGCACATCCATCTCAAACGTCTTGATGCCTCCGACTCGTTCGAACTTTCGGGTTTCCAGAACGCGTAAAAGTTTGACCTGTATGGGTAGTGATATGTCGCCTATTTCGTCCAGGAATAGCGTCCCACCCTGGGCGAGTTCAAATCTTCCATGTTTTGTCTGAACAGCGCCTGTGAAAGCGCCTCTCTCATGACCGAATAACTCACTCTCAAGTAATGTTTCGACGAAAGCGCTGCAGTTAAGGGCAATGAAAGGACCTTTGCGACGATTACTGTTAAGGTGTATAGCTCGCGCAACCAATTCCTTCCCAGTCCCACTTTCTCCAGTTACCAATACGTTGCTGTTGCTTCTACTGACATTATCCATTAACCTGTAAACCTTGTCCATGCTTTTACTGCGACCTATGATATGCGGAAACTTGAAACGGTTGTCTAAATGGGAAGACAGATTAATCAATTCCGATATATCTATGAACGTTTCCACCATTCCAATCCGTTCATCATCTGAATTAAAAAGTGGAGCGGAACTGACTCGAACAGGTGCTTTATGTCCATCCTTACGAGTAATATATAGTTCTTTCATACTGGTTAATGTCTTATAACTTGCTGGGATTTCCCCTTTCCTATATGGGCATTCATTGTCGCAATAATCCGAATTAAAGATTTCCCAGCATTTACTTCCAATTGCTTCTTCAGGTCTATACCCGGTTATCCTCTCAGCGGATCGGTTGAAGGTAGTAATTATACATTCTTTATCAACTGTGAAAGTTCCTTCCATTCGACTGTTGAAAATGGCATTGAGTTTATTCCTCTCGTCTAAGAGCTCCCGTGATTGCTCCTCAATGGAATCTCGGAGAGAAATTATCTTATCCGGATTGTGAAAGACGAAGATCGCGCATGATTTCTGACCATCGGGATGACACATCGGTGTCAGAGAGCCCAGAACGTTGATCGTTTTCTCGTCTGCTGAGATAATTACGAATGACATGCGTTGGTAGGCTTTATTGTTAAATAGGACATTTTTCAGATATGGAACTTCTCTATCCCAGTTTTTAAAGAGGAAACGGCAGTGTTTAGTTACCATTTCCTCATTGGAGAATCCAGTAACGCGTTGGGCTTCTTCATTGAAGATTGTAATCTTGAAATCCTGATCAATCACAGTTATTGCGTCGTGAGCGATAAACCTGTTTTCATTGATGTCTATCATTCTTGTTATATGGGATCCTGTATTTAGTCGGATTACAGGACAGGCTATCTTATTGTCCTGTTCTTGTCTGCAATGAGATTAACAAAATATATATTATGTTATTGCAATTTGCAACATAAATTGTACGTAAAGTAGATAAACGCAAATTATATTTAAACCTAATACTCCCTCACCGATTAAATTAATTAGTCTAAAGTACTTATGATTCGGATCATGTTGATATTGCTTTTTGGATAGTTTGATTCGTTATTTTACCAGAACCGGGCAGCAAGATAAACTTGGCATATCCTTTTCCTGCTGCAGGCTCAAGCTCGATCTTTTTCAGGAACGCCCTCAAGAACAACCGCTTCTCCTCAATTGTTCCTTCGGCGAATGCCGTTTTGAACTCGCCTGCCAACTCAACTGCCTGATCGATCAACCTTCCGATCTCGATCTTCTTCGCACCGGCAGCCTCCAGCTCCAGACGTTTAGACTCCAGAACAACCAATTCTCGTTTCAGTTCAACCAACCTGGCATCGACGTATTCCCTGTTGGTCGAAGTCAGGTTTTCGATCAGGTTAGAAATCGTCTGTTTGATCTCATAGATACGAACCTCTACTTGGTCAAGCTCTTTACCAATCTGCGGAACCATATCATTGACCTCCTCTTCGACCATCCGACGAATCTTTTCAAGCCCTTCCGGAGTTCCAAAGTATTCCTTAAGCATCTCTTCTATCTTTTCTACCACCCAACCTTCCAGCCATTCCTTCCGAACCACCCGCCTCGGACAGACCGACTTGCCCTTACCGACATACCCGCCACATGCGTAATAAAGGGTCTTTGAGTTTGAACCATCCTTTCGCTTACGACCACTGTTTACGGTATAGCCAAACCACTTATGCCCACAGTGTGAACAATGAATCAACCCAGTCAATAAATATG
>JAVCDD010000154.1 GCA_030765125.1 Candidatus Hatepunaea meridiana | reverse complement strand
TGTCATTCTAATGCTCCAGAAGGGGTGGCTTATGAAAAATGGCTTTTCATAATATAGCTACTCCTTCACTGGAGTTCATAAATATATTAAAAACACTACCAGAAAAATTTATTTTGGACAGGTGTGAAACTAAATAATACCTGTCGAAAAAAAAGAAGACCTGTTACCGATATGTCCTCATTGTAAAAAGGAACTTTCCAAAGTGTGGTTCCGGGAACTTAAAACTGATATTATTGGGAGCAAACGGTGTATTTACTTCTGCCCGGAATGCAGAACTTGTCTTGGAGTTTCCCACAGAAAAGGTTTCTTTTTAGGATTGTAGACTATCTCACGAGTAAGTTATTTGCTTCTCTGAAAATAGAGATGCCCTTAGGAATGCGGAATTCCTTATTCCGCATTCCGAGCTCCCCTTTCCTCACTCCAAATTCCATTAACCTCCTTTTATAACTTCCCTGCTGATACTGAATCATTGAACAATCATTATCATTCACCACTATCATATACCTTAAACATCCCAAATCTCTTGACTAACACCTTAACCAGACGTATATTTCAGAGTTATGTGCAAAAGTACGAAAGTATGAAAGTGCGAAAGAATTACTATTTTCGCACTTTAAAACTAAATCACCAATAGAATAATTAGGAAAATGAAGAGAATCAAAACTGCTTTAATCGCATTCTTTTGCTGTCTAACTGGATTGTCCTGGGCGGCTAAACAGCCTCACGTCGTTGTATTCCCCCTGAAAGCAGAAGGGGTATCATCACAGACAGCGAATCTGGTAACGGAACGCATCCGAGCGAAGCTGGGTGCCTCGGGTCGCGTCAAGGTGCTTGAGCGTAACGAGATTGATAAGATACTCGAAACTATCGGAAAAAACCTTGAAGACTGCACATCCGAAGGCTGCGGTATCGAACTCGGACGTCAATTGGATGCCGATAAAATTGTTGCAGGATCAATCACTCGCATCGGGAAACGGATAACTATCGCTGTGAATTTCCTCGACGTGGAAACCACCGAACGTGAAGTTCCCACCAGTATTGATATTGACGATATATCCGAAGATAAATTGATTGACTACATCCCCGATCTGGTTGATCAGATCATTGACCGCATCCCTATAGAAGGCAAGATACTGGAGGTGGCAGGTAAGGAAATCCTCGTCGACATCGGATCCGAAACCGGCATCAAGTTAGGGAATCAGCTATTAGTGATACAGATCAAGAAAGTCCTCGATCCTGAAACCAATTAAATGAGAAATATCCCTGTTAAGGTGGGATACCTAAAGATTGTCGAATTTGCCGGCGAAGCGTTCGCAAACTGCAAAATCGTTTCATCTGAACGAGAGTTTGAGCCGGGAATGAGATTAAAATCTTTGGTTGAATCACGAGTTGAAGTGAAAAAACGCAAAAAACGGAATAACGCCGTCATTGCATCGTTGTTGACTCCCGGACGCGGACAGATCATCTACAAGCAGCATCGCGGCTGGCTGTACCTGGGAGGAGTCCTTGGATCAGCAGGGCTTGCTGTCTATGGCAATATGCAGTATAACGCTGCTAAAGAGGATTACGATGACGCCTTAATACGATACAACACCACCGGTGATCCAGAAGTCCATATTGAGCTTCTGGCAGCCCTGGATGATATGGACAGTTGGAGGGACATACCTATGATCATGTTCAGCGCAGCAGGAGGCATCTGGGCGTGGAGCGTCATTGATGCAGTGCTCTGGGGTGGAAGCAAGAAAAAGAAGGAATTTACTCACTCAGGAACGAACAACCCGCAATTTTCATTAGTTGCTCGGCCAAGACAGGTGGGAATTGCGGTAAGGTTCTAACGGTACTGGAAGAGTTCAGAATTCGCACTTTAGTGTGTTGGGGAAATATGGGGACAGTATACCTGTTTTTCTATAGACCGTCGGTCATTCTAAAAGTGCTTATAAAAATAGGTATACTGTCCCCATATTTCACTGGAATGACAAAATAAGGTGATAGATAATTATGCGTAAATGCTTACTAAAATAAAAAACATCATTGCCAATTCTGTTCGTTTTTTCGAGTATTTTTTTTCTTGACAATAAAAATATTTTCGGTATTATTGTAAGACAATTGTCAGAATAGTTGCACAATGTTGCAACCGGGACTTTCATAGCGACAGTTTTGAACTACAATACAAAAATACAACATAAGGACGTTACAATGACAAAATTCACCCATTTCGCACAGAGAAACGGGTTTCTCATGTTTCTGATTGTTCTCTTCATTGGCTTTGGACTATTAACATCGGGCTGTGGGGAAGATTCACCTACTGCCAACGGCAACGGCAATGGAGATGAAGTACTGCACAGCGACAAATACTTCATGACGCAGCAGGGGGACATCTATCTTCTCGCCCCATCCGCTATCAACGTTTCATTCCAGGTTCTTGATGACTCCGGACGCGGTGTTTACGACCTTACCGTAGATGATTTTATAATCTACGAAGACAACGAAACCGTATTGCCCAGTGAGTCCAAACTGGATATAAATAAGGCGGACGCGCTGAATTATGAATTGAAAACCGTGTTGATGCTTGACAACAGTGGCAGCGTCGGCGACAGTCTGCCAAAGATCAAGAGCGTCGCTATCACAATGGTGAACCAGATTAGCGACTATCAGAAATTCGCAGTTTTCACCTTTTCTGAACGAATCCTACAGATCATGGATTTCACCGACAATGTTAGCGACCTGACCGACGCAATTAACACTATTGAGCTTGGCTCTGAATCAACCAACCTTTATGGCGCAGTCATAGAGGGAGTTTCCAAATGGCAGGATTATTATTCCCTGCGCGATAGTATGATCGTTCAAGGCATACTTGTGTTGTTAACGGATGGTCGTGAAACTACTCATTTACACACTCTTGACGATGCTCTGACCGCCATCGAAAACAAGCGTGTCTATACCATTGGCGTCGGACCGGCGGACGAAGTAGACCGATCCTCCCTTGTGCAGTTAGGCAACGCAGGCAGTTTCACCGCCGACGACTTTAGCCAACTGGAAGCGACTTTTGAGAGCATCCAGAAATCAATTGACCAGTTCGCCAACAGTTTCTACTGGCTGCATTATTTCAGTCCGACCAGAGACTTCATGGATCATGATCTTGAACTAAGAATCAAGGACAACCAGAATAGCGAGAACAGTTCATCAACGCTCTTGACAAGTTTTAATTCCAAATGGTTCTATTCAAAAAGTGAGAATGATGTCGTAAGTTATCGGGATGTAGAGTTAAACGACGGCGACCGCCTTGGCGATCTGAATTTCATATCCGGTGCTTTGCATGATCCCGACGGCGTGATCAAATGTAAAAAGGTTAACGGCTGGACAGGTATTTCCAATGATTTCTTCAACAGCATTCAAACGGACGGCGTTTTCTGGAATATTGTCATTGAAGAGGCGATTGAAAATCATTCAGGTTTCTCAACCTCGGGAATCACTTCTTCTGATGTTTGGGTTGCTGATGATGGTGGAAAATTTGCAATTATCCTTGTTCAATCCATCTCAAACTCACAGATTAAATTCTCAATGAAAGCTCAATCAGGTTCATTCGAGGTTCAAAACGATCCGCCCGATAGTCCATACAATCCGACTCCGGCTGACGACGCTGATGGTGTAGTAATAGAAACAACCCTGTCCTGGTCATGCAGCGATCCGGACGGCGATGCGTTATCCTACGACGTCTATTTCGGAACGTCGTCCAATCCCTCACTTGTTGTCGAAGGTTACAGACAGGGAAGCTACCAACCGGAAGATTTGGATTGTGGTACAACTTATTACTGGAAGATAGTAGCGACAGATAACCTGAATGCTTCAACCGTGGGTTCTGTCTGGAGATTCACTACCACCGAACAGGGCGCCCAGCCGCCGGTAATACCTTACGATCCTCATCAGGCGGATAACGGTTCAGCGCATGGTGATATTACCCTATCCTGGTCCTGCAGCGATCCTGATGGAGATCCGGTAACCTATGACGTCTATCTTGGGAATTCTGAAGATCCGACGATAGAAGTAAGCTCTAATCAGACAGAAACAACCTATTCAGCCGGTCAGCTTCAAGTAGATACAGAGTATTACTGGAAAATAATCGCATCAGACAATCACGGTCATTCAACTACCGGACCGGTCTGGAGTTTCACAAATTCCCCACATTATCCAGGAGAAGAGCAGAGTTTCGAGTTATTGGGGGATGTTGTGACCATCACAATGTGCTGGATACCAGCGGGTGAATTCATGATGGGACGTCAGGATGGAGAACAGGCTTCAGACAGTAATGAGAGTCCCAGGCATCGGGTGACCTTTGCGGAGGGCTTCTGGATAGGTAAGTACGAGGTAACGCAGGAACAATGGGAAGCGGTTATGGGAAACAATCCAGCACACGATTATGGTGTAGGCGATGATTATCCTGTATATCTTGTATCCTGGAATGACATACAGGATTTTGAGTTGGCTTTAGGCAATAGTTTTCGTTTACCTTCAGAGGCAGAGTGGGAATATGCCTGTCGTGGGGGTACAACGACGCGTTTTTATTGGGGCGATGATTCTGGATATGTTGATACAGATCGTTATGCTGTTTATTATCAGGGATGTACGGCTGAGGTTGGAACGAAGCTTCCGAACGCTTGGAATTTATATGATATGAGTGGCAATGTTTGGGAGTGGTGTGAGGATTGGTGGAATGGCAGCTATAATGGAGCGCCGGATGATGGCAGCGCTTGGGAATCTGGAGATGATTCACGCCGTGTGTTGCGGGGAGGCTCGTGGGACCGCGATCCGAGGAGCTGCCGTTCGGCTGATCGCGCCAGATCCACCACGGGCGCCCGGGGCGCCGACAGCGGTTTTCGTCTGGTGTTTTCTTCTTCTGTGCCCAGTCCTTGATTCTGTATTCTGAGTTTCTGGAATTATGTTTTCTGAGTAGCGCCGTAGGCGTGAGAATTTTAAATTTTGCACAGCAGATTAAACGGATTAAGCAGATGGGAATGCGGTGTTCGAGTTTAGAGTTCGTCCCGAAACTTCGGGATGTTTAGCATTTCCGAAGGGAATAAATGTGAATAGCGGTGGGTGAAATCCACCGAATAAAATTGCAAATCCTCAACGTGAAATATGGGGACAGTATACCTATTTTTCTATAGACCGTCGGTCATTCTAAAAGCGCTTATAAAAATAGGTATACTGTCCCCATATTTCAACTCTGAACTCTGGACTAAGAAGATTCTTCCACTAACCCACTCAACCTCCTCCGCGCCTGATCCACCAATGGGCTGTCCGGATGCTCAACCAATAATCGCTCGTAGTAATCTGCAGCTATTTGCGTGTTCCCGATTTTATCCTCATATAGCTTACCGGTAGTAAAAATTGCGAGATCGGACCTTAATGCACTTTCTCCCAGGTTAATAATATTATTAAGATGCTCCAAGGCAGTTTCAATCCTATTTCGCTTTATCTCCAACCGCGATAATCTCCATAACGCCTCCTCAATAACAACCGGATTCCCACTCGCAGTCAAACTGTCTAAAATGATTTTAGCGTCTGCATAATCATATATAAACTCCTCGAAGTCTGCTCGTCCAAAGGAGCGAATAGCTTCAGGAGCATCCTTGAGATCGGTCAGCAACGCTGTCAACATCAAGGCGTCGTTGGCAAATTCCGATGAGGGGTCGGATGCCAATAGAGAGTTCGCCTGGGTATGCATCTCTTCCAGATCGCCGCTGCGGAAGGCAACCAGAGTCAATTCCAACCGGGCTGATGAAATGGCTCGGGATTTTGCGCGGTTTGATCGTACTATAGCCTTGAGTTCGCGCTTAGCCTGCTTCAGGTCTCCCTCCTTCGCCCAGGTTATGGCTGAAACAACACGAACTTCGTCACGGCGCACGCGGGATATGCTAGCCTTCTTACCCGTCTTCAACGCTGATTCGAAGTACTTCCGCGCACGTTCCGGTGATCCATTGTGATCGAGTTCAAGCCGTCCCAAGCTTTCATAAGCCTCAAAAACAGCATCCGGAGGACTGCCGGGGATCAAGACTGCGGAAAATGCGGCAGCAGCGGTATCTATTTCACCAAGCGCGATGGTAGAATGGCCTTTGCCGAGATTAGCGTGTGCTTTCGCCTGATCCGAGAAGTTTGCGCTTATTACCTCGTTATATGCATCCCAGGATAGCAAATACTCACCCTCAGACATCAAAAGACCGGCAAATTCAAGCAGTTCCTGACCGGGATTGTGTCCGATTTTGTCGAGCAGTTTATACTGAGCGAGCGCTTCCTCGTATCGTTGCGCCTTGAAGTGAAGCGAAGCCATTAAGCGTCTTAAAATGATGGAAAATTCCTTGTCTACAGTTCTTATGTTTTTAGATATAACAATAATAGCAGTACTATCAGCCCCGCTGTTCTCCGGCATATCACCGACAGCGCCTGTAACAAAGTTTAACCTGTCAGGACGGTCTTCAAGGTAGAGGAGATACTCTTCAATAGCTCCATGCCAGTTCATCCGTGCTTCGAACCATCTTGCCATCTCGCGCGCGTACAGATATGGGTTTTTACATTCCTTACGACCGCGTTGGATTACAGAGGCTGCTTGATCTTCCAGTCGTTGTCCAAAGAGCACATTAGCTATTTCTGTATATACGTTTTCGAAACCTTTGAATTTATTTAGAACCTTTTCAATTTCCGCTTCAGCCTGATCTGTTGTATCCGACAAGAATAGAATTCCGACACGGTCAGCGTGTATCATTATCGGGTCAATGGAACCTTGTTTATCAAGTTTTACGGTCAATTTGGCATCAAGGAACTTCAATGCTTCATCATAACGTTCCAGTCCAACTAATGCTCGTTGAATGCCACGATATGCGGAATAATCATTCGGTTTTTGTGCAATAACCGCTTCCCAGAGATCCAGGGCGTGCTCTAATTTTCCATCGGATTCGGCTTTCCTTGCTAATCTGGATATACGATAAATTTCCTGTTGTTTGCTGAAACTTGATTTTGTGTTCTTTTTGGGAGCGGTGATGCCGGTTGGAATAATTATTAGGGAGACAAGAATAATCGAAATTATGACTGTAAATCTATAATGAATTATTTTATTTTTGTTTTCGGACATTTATTTCCTCAAAAATGTAGTAGCGTAGGTGTTTCTGCCTACGGATATTTTCAATTACAGCAAGCATTCGCAGGAGGGGACGCCTACGCTACTACATTTTCATTCTTTGTTGAGTCGTCCCCGATATGGCGTTTCCCTTGAAAACCATAAACCTTAATCGCCTCTTCCGCTTTATACGAGCTGCGCACCAGTGGACCGCTGGCAACGTGGTCGAATCCGATTGTATAGGCAAAATCTTCCAATTCCTTGAATTCGTCAGGATGCACGTAACGTATTACAGGCAGATTATCTATTGTTGCTTGCAAGTATTGTCCTATGGTCAGACTACGGCATCCGGCATCTCGCAAACGATATATTGCCGCGCGCACTTCAACGGGGGATTCACCCAACCCAACAAACATCCCTGACTTGGTTACCAAGCCGCGACGTGAAAACAGCTCGATAAGGTCAATTGACCTTTGGAAATCTGCACCTGGTCGAATGTTCTCGTAAAGACTTGGAACAGTCTCAATGTTATGATTGAGAATGTCCGGCGGGTTTTTCATAATAATATCTACTGCTTTGTCCTTGCCGCGAAAGTCAGGCACGAGTATTTCTACTCCGGCGTCAGGCAGCGTTTTACGCAATTCAGACACAACAGTTGAGAAATGTTCAGCGCCGCCATCGGGCAGATCGTCGCGTGTGACAGATGTTACCACTACCCAGAGGAGCTTCATATTGCGGGCTGCTTCAGCGAGTCGTCTCGGCTCATCGGGATCAGGCGATAATGGTTTTCCGTGTGAAACAGCACAGAAGCCGCAGTTGCGAGTGCATTCATCACCCATAATCATAAAGGTCGCCGTCCCTCGTCCCCAGCATTCACCGAGGTTCGGACAGCGTGCGCTTTGGCAGACCGTATGAAGGTTCTGATTGGCTAATAAACCTTTAACAGTCGTATACTTTTTTCCCCCTCCCAGTTTTATTCTCAACCAGGATGGCAACCGTTCATCGCGTTTGATCTTTTGCTCCATATTAAATTATAAGATGTATTATGGCAAATGGCAAATGAAATCATATGAAATCTGCATAAACATCTGCAATCTTATTAAATAGTGATACTAATATTGCAAACAATTGTTCCTGTGATTATATTTAAGCATTAAAACTTAACGCGAGGAACACGAAGATATGTGTTTTTCTCGAGTCCTTACTCGTTCCCACGCTCCAGCGTGGGAACGAAACTGGAATTTATAGGTATCAGGAGAGGTGTCCGAGAGGCCGAAGGAGCACGCTTGGAAAGCGTGTGTAGCTTTTTGTTACCGTGGGTTCGAATCCCACCCTCTCCGCTAATTAGTGTCTGACCGAAAACACTCGATTTTCTGGATATGAACCTCTTTTTGTCATTCCCGCGAAGGCGGGAATCCAGGAGAAACAATAGGTTATCTGGATTCCCGAGTTCGCGGGAATAACAAAGAGG
>JAVCDD010000069.1 GCA_030765125.1 Candidatus Hatepunaea meridiana | reverse complement strand
TTTATAATTGTTTGAAACATTAAAAGTTCCGCGTAGGGGCCGATTTATCGAGCCCTTTTGCATAAGTAGAAGGGGCTCAATAAATTGGCCCCTACGCGAAATTCGCACTTAACAAAGTAATGTTAATGAGTGTTATGAATCACGAAGAGGATACTCTTATTATCCCGTTTCATCCTGTTGAACAGTCTGCATGCGTCCGGTGTGTTCAGCACGATTAACTGAGTTATATCATTCTTGAATTGGTTGTAAATCAACTGGGCTCTTTCCTCAAATGCTATATCACTTTCTCGCTGGTTTCTGAAACCGTTACCGATCAGAATAATATCCGTTTTCTTATTCTTGAGATAAGCAAAATCCTTTTCGTTGAAGAAAAACTTTTTATCGCTCAAACGAGCTGATCCATCTTGAAAAATCAACAGATCAAAGAATGGAACGGGAATTCCTTTATATACTATTATATTATCGGCTACATAGTTTATATTGTCGTTACGATGAGCCAGGAAGCTCCCTGTCAAGCTCATTAGTATTATCCCGATGATGACGACGCTTATAATTCTGAAGGATCGGGATCGAATTAGGCGCAGTATAATTATGGAAACAACGAAAATCAGCAGCCAGAGGAGCAGGGATATCCATATATAACGATGATCGGTTAACAAAGGGCTTACGAAAATAAAGGTTAATGAAAACATACCGGTTAACATGAGCGCTGCTGAAGGATTACGCTTATAGTCCCGGATGGAATCAGGTAGGAACGTATTTTTCCGCAAGTTGATTGCGCCGTATGTCTCTAAGACAAAGAATATCAGGACGAGCCCTATAAAAGCGCCCCATGTGTCTTTAGCTATGTCACTGACATCGAACACACGGGCAGACATCTTCAGTTGGAAAAACTCATCGAAAACAGATAGAAAGAAAGCCGTAAAAAATGCGCCAAGAATCCGTCTCGCCTTATTCTCTTCTGTTACTCCGAACGCATAAAAGTACATTATTACATATATTGCAAATGTCACATAGTGCCAATTTCTTTGAAGATCATATATAGACATCATACTGTAGATGTCCTGAATCACCTGTGATAATCCAACCATTATCACTATGATCAGGCATCCTATTATCCGCCGAATTGTGATGTGTCTTCGCTGCCAGATAATAACCGCGCACATAGCTAAGATGGCTATTGTTAAAATGATAGGTATCTGAGTCGAGAAAAGAGGAAGGCTCAAGTGCGATATCTTATAAATCGCTCCCATCAGATACTTCCTGCAGAAAACTAACGGTGTGGCGATGATCAGCAATGAGAATAGTACAAATTGTATCTTTGGAATAATATTTCTTTGCTTAGTAACGATATGAAATTCCTCTAAATAACGTGTTGTTCTATTAATCATTCAGTAGGTCAGACACTCTTGTCTGACTCGTTGATTGTCGGACAGGAGTGTCCAACCTACTGACAGACAAGAATGTCTGTCCTACCCTTCCAACTCAACTAACTGAAATTTCCCCACATCAACCAACCCCATATCCGTCAACTTCAATTCCGGTATAACGGGAAGCGCGAGAAAACTTAGCGCCATAAACGGATCTTTCAGTTGGCAGCCTATTTTGCGTGAGGCTTTAATCAGCTTTTCCTCTGTTTCTGCAACTTCCTTTGCTGCCGTGTTACTCATTAGACCGGCAACATGCAGAGGTAAATCAGCAAGCGTTTCCTTTCCTTCAACTACAACCTGTCCCCCACCCAACTCTACAAGATGATTTACCGCTGTCAATATTGATTCATTATCAACGCCTGCAACGATTATATTATGCGAGTCATGAGCAACGGTCGAACCGATAGCGCCCTTCTTAATCCCAAATCCCTTAACAAAACCGATACCGATATTCCCCTGACCGCTGTGACGATCAACCACGACTAACTTCACTATATCATTATCCGGATCGGTCTTTAGAAAACCGGCTTCTGAAAGTAAGTTGACAGATAGTGCTTTTGTAACAATCTGATCAGGTACTAAACCTATCACTTTAACAGGACAACCCTTATCTTTGACATCGAATGAATATTGTGAAAGATGTGGTACAGGTAAAGGTTTCAGCTTAATAAGGTCTGCTTTCAACTCGACATCTATAAGACATTTACCTTCCTTTGCAACTAACTGCCCATTATGCCAAACTTCTGAAACTTCAAAATCATTCAAGTTATCTATAACGACGAGATCGGCTCGCATACCGGGTTTAATAGCGCCTCTATCATTTAATCCGAATGTTTCAGCGCTGTTCAGGGTTACCATACGGATAGCAGTAATTGGGTCAAGTCCTTTATCTACGGCTCGTCGAAGGATGTAATCCAGATGTCCTTCCTTAAGCAAGTCACCCGGTCGGCGGTCATCGGAAACAAACAGGCATCTTCGTTCAGTTGTTTTATTTACAATTGGCAGGAGTGTATCGAGATTGCGAGCTGTGCTGCCTTCCCTGATCATAATACGCATTCCACACGCAAGTTTCTCCTCTGCTTCATGTAAAGTAAAACATTCGTGATCTGTAGAAGGTCCTGCTATAAGATAGGCAGACAGGTTTTTACCGCTTAGACCAGGTGCGTGACCGTCGATGGGGATTTTATCTGAAGCAAGGGCAGCTTTTTCCAATACTGATTTATCACCGAGAAAGGCGCCGGGAAAATTCATTAACTCGGCAATACCGAGTACCATCGGGTCGTCCAATAACGGTCTCAAGTCGTCTGCAGTAAGGATTGCACCGGAGGTTTCCATAGATGTCGCAGGAACACAGGATGGCAGCATATAAAAGATAGTAAGAGGAAGATGCTTAGAATTATCAATCATATACCTGATCCCTTCAAGTCCCCACACATTGGCTATTTCGTGAGGATCGGCAATTATAGTAGTCGTTCCGTGTGGCGCTACAGTTTCAGCAAAACGAGTCGGCGTCAGTTTTGAGCTTTCAATATGAATATGACCTTCAATAAATCCCGGGGATAGGAATTTACCTTCCAGATCATGTGTTTCCCGTGCAGAATAGTCACCAAACCCAACAATAATTCTATCAAAGATTGCAACTGAGGTCTCCGCTATCGTACCGCTAAATACATTTATAACCTTGCCGTTAACCAAGAGAAGATCAACTTCCTTTTCCCCTCGCGCAGCAGCAAGTTGCAGTTGCCACCGATTGAAATCTATATTATTCATAATACATTTTAAGCATAACCATTATCCACTGTCAATCCTCTGTCAACCCGCCTCGGTTGACAGCATTCGAAAGCGTTGCTGTCAGGGACGGCGCCTTGACAGCAGTTCAGAAGACACGCTAAAGCGCGAACTCTAAACTCTTTTTCATCCTTCGTCCTTCATACTTCATCCTTCTACTCATCGTCCCATTTCAAATAATCAACAATACGTGTTTTATCGCGAAGTCTGGCGTTTAACTTACGATTAAGGTCTTGCGCTGCATTAAATCCATAGACTTTTAAGTGATGGTTTAGTGCGATAGCCTCAGCAATTACCGTTATGATTTTTCCAGGATAGATAGGCAAGCGAATTAAGGGTATATTCATTCCTAAGTACTCTGTATGCTGCTCATCTAAACCAAGCCTTTCATAGTCCTGTTCACCATCCCAATCAGTCAACTCGACTACAGTTTCAACTCTCTTTTGCAGTCTAATCGCACGTACACCAAACATATTACACACGTTAAGTACACCTACACCGCGGATTTCTATCAGATGTTTCAGCATATCAGGACCGCTGCCGATAAGCACTCCAGGTGGTTTACATATCAGATCAACTACATCATCAGCCACTAATCGGTGCCCCCGTTCTACGAGGTCCAGAGCTATCTCGCTCTTACCAATACCAGCTCTACCTATGAATAGCAATCCAGTACCATAAACGTCAACCAGTGTACCGTGGATTCTTACTGATGGCGCAAAGCGAGTATTAAGATAGTTAGTTAACAGGAATGAAATTTCAGATATTGACAGGCTGGTGGATAACAACGGAATGTTTTTTTCATCGGCAAGTTCCTTCATCACCTTGAGCACTCGATGTTTTCCGGTGATAATGATGCAAGGTATCTCGAAGTGTAATAAATAATTGAGCGCCTTACGACGGCTGTCCTTATCAAGCTGCCGTAGGTAAAGTATCTCGGTATCACCAAGTATTTGTATTCGGTCATGTGGAAATGACTCGGTGAAGCCTGTAAATGCTAAACCAGGACGGTGAAGGTCCTTCTGTTTAACAGGACGGTTAAGTCCATTGGAACCAGCTAATTCACGTAGCTTTAAACTACGAGCCTGATCCTGTAAGATCTCTTTTATACTTATTGAAATTTCGGACATGTTAGGCTTAAGTCTTTAGTCTTTTGTTTTTTGGTCTTTGGATTAACGAATATTCAGTAAATTAAAGTCTATCATTTCAGTGGATAAACGCAGAACTTTAAATAATTGCATAATCTGCTATCCTATCTGCTAAATCTACTTAATCTGCTATGAATCTTGTCTTCCCCTAATTCCATTCACAGCAGATTAAACGGATTAAGCAGATATTGAAATAGAATGTTAAGATATTTCACAACTACTTCAAGCAATCGTAGGCAGGGACGCCTACACTACTATTATCAATTTTTAATGGAATTGCGCTAAAGACAAAAGACAAAAGACTAAAGACTCTTCCTACCGACTACTAAACTTCGATTTCTGTGATTTCATCTGTTTGCCAAGTTTATTCACAGCTTTAGGTATAATTTTATAGAAATCGCTATCTTCCATATTGACTTTAAACATCCTGCCCATCGCATTCAATCGTATATCAACAACTTTCAGAGTTCCATTCTCTTTGAGTATTATCTCGCTGGTTATTTTATCATTTAGGTATTTACTAAGTTTGCCGACTTCTTCGGTGGCAAAGTTCTCAAGTTTTTCCGTTGCTTCGAAACTACGTGCTGAGAAGGTAATCTTCATAATTCAACCCTCCTTGGATTTGCCCGCCCGCGGGTGGGCTTGTTTATATGTTTTCACCAGCCTTTCAACGCTTACATGGGTATAATTCTGAGTTGTTTTAAGGCTGGCGTGTCCTAAAAGTTCCTGTATTTCACGTAAACCAGCGCCGTGGTCAAGTAGATGTGTGGCATAAGAATGACGTAGTAAATGAGGTGAAAGTTTTTTCTTGCCGCTGATTCTGCGTAATATTCTTTCTATCCGTCGCGCTATATCCCGAGTAGTTAACCGTCTACCTCGTTGACTCAAAAATAGCGCTTGTGTGTTATACTTGGTGCATACGAGCGATGGACGTATTTTTAGATAATCATCAAGTGCGATACGTGCCATTTTGGTTAGGGGAATAATGCGTTCCTTGTCCCCTTTTCCGAAAACATGAATGAATTTGTCTGTAACTGAATCAAGATTCATCCCCGCGAGTTCAATTCTACGTATACCTGTGCCATATAGTAATTCTATTATTGCAACGTCGCGAATTTCAATGTCCTTTTCAATCGGTGCAGTGTCAATTGCATCGGTGATAGTCTCTTCAGGAAGCGCTTCCGGAAGGTTTCGTTTTTCGATGGGAACTGAAACCTTAGTTGTGGGATCATTGTCAATTACGCCTGTTTGTATCAAGCGTTTGAATAATCCGCGCAGTGAGTAAATTTTTCTACCAATCGTTCTGGCTGAATTACCGTGCCGATGCTGTTCGTATATGTAATCTCGAACGTCATGATAATTGGTGTGAGTGATCTTTTGTCCGCATTGTTCAAGAAATTCTACGAAAGCCTCAATATCTTTTCGATAAGCCCGAACTGTATTTTTGCTATAACGTCCTGACTTCTCAATATCTTCAAGGTATTGTTGAACAACGCTTTCCACCTATCCCCCACTCTTCCATTCGCAATTATGACAATACTTGACCGATCCCTGTTTATTTGTCTTCTCAAATATAGTTAACGCACCACACTCAGGGCAGGTTCCATCTACCGGTGGATTCCAACTTGAGAATTTACATTTGGGATACTTGTCACAAGCAAAGAACAGTTTCCCTTTTTTTGAACGTCTCTCAACTAAATTCCCGTTGCACCCTTCAGCAGGACATTTGTGTCCTGTAGAAATTGATAATACTCCCTTACATTTAGGATAGTTTTTACATCCTAAGAACCTGCCGAATTTCCCTTCCCGAAGAATCATTTCGCCTCCGCACTTCGGGCATTTCTCGGTTACTTCAACAGGTTCAGTTTTTTCAATACTCTCGGAGTAATGACATTTTGGGAAACCGGAGCAGGAAATAAAACGTCCACGTTTGCCCCACCGGTATAGCAAATCCTCCCCGCATTCCGGGCATTGTTTGCCAACGGGTTCTAATGCTTCCTTCTTTAACTCCTGCCTCTTTCCTTCAACTGCTTTCAATGCAGCGCTAAAGGGAGTATAAAAATCGGTTAAAACATCTTTCCAATCAGTTCCCATCTCTATTCGATCAAGGTCCTCCTCCATTTTGGCAGTAAATTCAACATTAAAAATATCAGGGAACGATTGAATCAGTATCTTATTAACGGTTTTTCCCAGATCGGTAGGCTTAAAGTTACGCTTTTCCTTATCTACGTATTTCCTGTCCAGTAAAGTAGATATGATTGCTGCATAGGTACTCGGGCGTCCAATGCCAAGTTCATCAAGTATTTTAACCAGACTTGCTTCCGAAAAGCGTGGCGGTGGTTGTGTGAAATGCTGTTTCGGGTCGAGACCGAGTAACTCCAGCGGTATTTTCACTATTAGATTAGCTGGAAGAGGTTTTGAGTTACCCTCTGTTTCACCATTATCCTTGAGGTCTGCGTATACTTTAAGGAAACCGGGAAATACTATTACCTGACCGGTTGTTCTGAATTCAATCTTATTGGGTTCATCCGTGATCGTTACAATTGTTACGTCAACTTCAGCTTCTCTCATCTGTGTGGCAGTGAATCTACGCCAAATAAGTTCATATAGTTTGTATTCTTCTGGTTTAAGATAAGGCTTAACATGGTCAGGTGTGAGTTTGACGTCCGTAGGACGAATTGCTTCGTGAGCGTCCTGGATAGCGCCTTTCTTATTTTTATACACTCTCAACTTTTGCGAAACATACTCTGAACCTAAATTATCTGCAATCCATTCCCTCAAACTATTATTTGCTTCTAATGCAATGCGAGTCGAATCCGTGCGCATATAAGTAATTAAGCCGGTTTGACCGCGTTCACCAATTTCAAGCCCCTCATAAAGTCGTTGAGCAATTGACATCGTGCGTTTGATAGTATATCCCAGCCTCCGACCAGCGTCCTGTTGCAATGTGCTGGTGATATACGGAGGATACGGATGTCGTTTCTTTCGCTTCTTGCTAATGTCATTGATGTGATACGAAGCTGATTGTAATTGCGTTATTATCTCATCGGATTTCTCTTGATTGGGGATTTCAGCTTTTTTACCGTTAAACTTATGCAGTCTTGCCAAAAACGGTTCAACGTTGTCGCCTGTGAACTTGCCATCAATAGACCAGTATTCTACGGGAATAAAGGCATCAATTTCAACCTGACGTTCACAAATCAGGCGTAGAGCCACCGATTGAACCCTTCCTGCGGATAAGCCTCCGGTAATAGTCTTCCATAATACAGGACTTACCTGATAACCGACCAGGCGATCCATTACACGACGCGCTTGTTGTGCATCCACCTTTTGCATATCAATTTGACCGGGTGAATCTAAAGCTTCACGCACTGCTCGGGCTGTGATCTCGTGAAATTGAACCCGCCAGATGTTATCACTACTTTTCTTTCCAATATGGCGCTGGATATGCCAGGCAATAGCTTCTCCTTCTCGATCCGGGTCAGTAGCAAGAAATATCTTTTTTGTGTTACTTGCTGCGGTTGTTAACATTTTAGCAATACGCGCTTTACCAGGTAGAAGTTTGTAATCCGGCTTGAAGTCTGCTTCGATATCAACGCCTAATTTCTTTGGAGGTAGATCAATTATATGACCCCCGCTGGCAATAACATTATAACCTTTACCAAGATACCTATTTAGTGTTCTTGCCTTAGTCGGTGATTCAACTATTACAAGAGCTTCACTAATGATTGTACTGCTCTTTGGGCTTGTTTTTGAGGCTTTATTAGAACGAGTCTTCGTTTGTCCTTTGCCGGTCTTTTTCTGGGTTTTATTAGAAGTGTTCACTGTATTCGATTAGAAGGTGTTTTAAGATAATAACTTAAACCTGAAGCGAGAAAATTGCCGTCCTGCTCCATTATCTGGGCAGCCACAAAACTCTTCATGTCATCCAGGTCAACATTCCGTCCACCAAGAAGTACAGATTTCTCGATTATAGCATCCAAATCACTAAGTGTAATCATACTTAACTGGTAGAGTTCAATCAGGAAGCCATAAGCATCCGGTCGAATAACGGATTTTTCGACGTCGTGTAAAACACGAAATGAATCAGGCATAAAATCCGTGTTTTGTCCGGAATCTTCTTTGGCAATCTGCCTATTATGATACCAGAACAACGCCGTTTCGATTTCTTGCTCTGTATATCCTTGTTTTACCAAGTCTTTTGAAAGAGGCTCAAACTCCTCTTGACTGATTGCGCCTTCCGGATACTCGCGCATTAGTATAACAAGGATTTCTACTATATTGCGTTCCATTTATTTCCTTGAAAAATATTTATTCTGAGTTCAGAGCTCAGGCTTCAGCCTGTTATTCCTGCAATAAAGCACACTTAAGCGCGAACTTTAAACTCATTAGTCAACGCCCGCAGCAATGCTTATACTTCTTCCCACTGTCACAAGGGCACGGATCGTTTCTGCCGATCTTCTTTTCTACTCTTATTGGCTGCTTTTTTCGAGATCTACCTGAAGCACTTTGATCATCGCTAATATCACGCTGGGTTGGCGCTGAAGCTTCATCATGAACAAAGGATAATCCTGATGATTGCCTGGATCTCCGATGCTGAGGCTCCTGGATAACTGAATTATACATAATTCGTAACGCATCCTCGTTAGTTGCATCCAGCATCTTAGAAAACATATCAAAACCTTCCCGCTTATACTCAATAAGCGGATCCTTCTGACCATAAGCTCTTAGACCAACACCTTCTTTTAGACGATCCATATCGTATAGATGATCTTTCCACTTATCATCTACAGAGCGCAAAACCACCCATCGTACAAACATATCAAATCTTTCGACGCCATATAACTCTCGACGCCTTCCAAATCCATCCAGCGCTTCTTTTAATAAATAATCATACCATTCATCAGGCTTGGATAACTCTCCCCATTTATCATTTGGAGGCGGTGATAGTTGCAAAATACGAAACAGCTTTTGTTTTAATTCTTCCTGATTCCACATATCTGGCGTACTACGCTCATCTGCATAAGTTGCAAGCAGGGTATCAATATACTCTCCTGCCATTTCTTCAGCAATTTCACGAATGTCCTCATCAAACAGAATCGCACGTCGACGTTGATAGACTACTTCACGCTGCTGATTCATAACATCGTCGTATTCAAGTAGATGCTTTCGGATACTGAAATTGTAAGCTTCAACTCGTTTCTGAGCCTTCTCGATGGATTTGGTGATCATTGAATGAGTTATCACATCACCTTCTTTAACCCCCATACGATCCATCACTTTAGCAATACGCTCGGATCCGAATAAACGCATCAAATCATCTTCAAGCGAGAGATAGAACATTGATCCACCCGGATCACCCTGACGACCGGAACGACCACGTAACTGGCGGTCAATTCGTCTTGACTCATGCCGCTCTGTTCCAAGTATCTGCAATCCGCCTATGGCGTTCTCTTTATCGCCTTCCTTGCCTTCCCACCTGACCACACTTTGACCTAACTTTATATCAGTACCTCGACCAGCCATATTTGTAGCTATGGTTACAGCTCCTGGCTGACCGGCATATTTTATTATTTCCGCTTCATTCTTATGATGCTTTGCGTTTAGAACACTATGTTTGACACCACGCCGTTTTAATAATCTGGCTAAGGTCTCCGATACTTCAACCGACGTTGTACCTACCAGTACCGGTAAACGATCTTCATTCAGTGCCTTAATTTCATCAGTAATTGCATTATATTTTTCGCGTTTCGTTCTGAAGATGACGTCTTCCTGATCAATACGTCTGATAGTATCATTAGTAGGGATAACCATAACCTCAAGCTTATATATATCCCAGAATTCACCCTCTTCAGTCTCCGCTGTACCTGTCATACCAGCAAGTTTGTCATAGAGCCTGAAGTAATTCTGCAATGTAATAGTAGCAACTGTTTGTGTTTCACCTTCAATCTTGACGCCTTCTTTTGCTTCAATCGCCTGGTGAAGTCCATCCGAATAGCGCCGACCCTGCATAATTCGACCGGTGAATTCATCTACAATTAAAACCTTATCATCTTGTAATACATATTCATTGTCTTTTTCATAAAGAGAATACGCTTTCAGGAGTTGGCTTATATTATGAATTTTCTCACTGCGTTCAGCGAAAGTTGTACTGAGCTTATCTTTAGCAATGGTCTTTTCCTTATCGGATATATCCTCGTTCTGATCGATCAAGTGATGTTCCTCAGACAGATCGGGAAGCAAAAATAGTTCAGAATCCCCACCCTCGTTGCGCGCCAACAATTCACGTCCTTCATCAGTCAAATCGATTGAGTGCTGTCTCTCATCAATTGCATAAAGCAGTTCTTCATCCAGTTCGTGCAGTTTTTTATCTCGTATATAACTGTTTTCAACTTGTCGCATTAAGGACTTATAACCTGTTTCCGACAACAGCTTAGTAAGTCGATTGTGTTTGGGATATGAACGATAGGATTTTAGGAATAGCTTACCGATTTCGTAATTATTTTCCTCATTATCTTCCTCAATTAATTCTTCAGCCCGTGCGACAAGTTTGTTAACTCTCACTCGTTGCGCTCGGACAAGCATATCTACAGATGGTTTAAGTTTATCATATAGCATTGTTGATTTGCCTACCGGACCGGAAATAATTAACGGTGTTCGAGCTTCGTCAATTAATACTGAATCCACCTCATCAACGATGGCATAGAAATGTTTGCGCTGGACAATTTCATCCATGTGAGTTGCCATATTGTCTCTAAGGTAGTCAAAGCCGAATTCGTTATTAGTTCCATAAGTTATATCGCAGTTATAGGATTTCTTTCGTTCATCCGGACTCATATCATTAAGTATGCAGCCAACAGAAACCCCAAGGAACTCGAAAACACCACCCATCCACTCACTGTCACGCTGAGCCAGATAATCATTCACGGTAATCAGATGAACACCCTTACCGGCAAGACTATTCAGATACAACGGCATTGTAGCCACCAGTGTCTTACCCTCGCCAGTTGCCATTTCAGTGATCTTTCCCTGATGAAGCACAATGCCGCCGATAAGCTGCACATCATAAGGAACCATATCCCAGACAGTAGGTTGATTGACCACATCCCACTTTTTACCTAATAATCTACGACAGACATCCTTAACCAAGGCAAATGCTTCCGGAAGAAGATCATCGAGCGTTTCACCGGATTTATACCTCTGTCGAAGCTCTTCGGTAATCCTCGGGAAATCATCGTCAGAAAGAGTCGCTTTATAATGCTCAAACTTCTCGCTGATTTTATCAACAAAAGGTTCAATATTCTTAAGCTGACGCCCTTTTTTGCTGCCGAATAGTGAGGTTATGAATTGTGGTAAAGGTGTCATTGATTATTTAAACTTTATTATGTCATTCCAGTGAAAGCTGGAATGACATAATAAAGTTTTATTTAGATAAATAAAAAGTCTTTTAGCAAATCCCACTTATATGCCGGATGATAAACGGTCTGCAAGAAAACGGGGCAATCCTGCACTAATAATTTGACTGGCTGCTTCCTTAATTAAATATTCAACTCTTACCCATTTGAAGAAGTCATCCTCGGTATCATATACACCCCAGCACGCTCTTGGGTCACGATCTCGCGGTTGACCTACCGAACCAACATTTAGGATACGACGATACCCTCTATCCTCATTAAAGGAAGCAGGAATATGTGTGTGACCTATAAAACATAACTTTTGCTTAAAAACACTGAAGGATTGGCGAGCATCAAAATTTGAAAAAAGATAGCGCCATGCTTGGGGTTGATATGGAGTTGAGTGAACGAATAATAGATTTTCCAAAACTAATGTGAATTTCAAATTAGAAAGGAATAATTGTGATTTTGTATCAAGTTGAATTGCAGTCCATTCAATTGCTGCGCGTGCCCAATGGTTAAAATCTTTAATATCTCCTGACCCGATAGCTGCTTCATCGTGATTACCAAGAATACAAGGGATTCCTTGATCCTGGATGAGTGATACACATTCATTTGGTCTGGCGCCGTAGCCAACAATATCACCAAGACAAATAATCTTATCTATTTCTTCCTTATCAAAAGAAGCCATAACAGCTTCTAATGCAGGAAGATTACTGTGAATATCTGAGATAATCCCTAATTTCAAGAGCTTTTTCCACTACTTCCATTAAGAACAATTTCGCCTTTGGTAATATCGTTATACACGGCATCAAGGATTCCATTAACGAATCTACCACTATTATCGGTAGAATATAATTTTGCTATTTCAATTGCTTCATTAATTGAGACCTTAGGCGGTACATCCGGGAAATACAATAGTTCCGCAATTCCCATCCTTAATATAATACGATCCAATACAGCTATTCGATGAAACTCCCATTTATCAACCTTTAAACGGATAAGATCATCGAGTTGTTCCCGATATTGTTCGATGTGAGTAATAAGTCTGACCGTATACGCAGGAGGCAGCTCACCATCGGTTATTAATTTATCCTGAAGAGCTTCCTCAGGCTCGCAACTACGCACTTCGATAGCATACGCAACCTTAAGTGCAATTTCCCTTGCCAACCGACGACTCGGCATACGGGATTTCGAATTACGGATGTTACTTCCGGATATGAATCCGGTTGTTTTTTTCAATTCTAAAAATGAATCAGTCAATATTACTCTTTATTAAGAAAAGGACATACTTGTCTATCAGTTGTTATTAATTTATATATTAAATCTAATCTAGTCAAGCCGGTAAAAGAAGTATATTTAACCAGAAAAATATACAAACGGCTTTAAGCTTTAGCCAAAAGCCGAAAGCCTAAAGCCTTTTGTAATAATTACAAATAAGTCAACCAATTATGATTATCTGGCAGTTCGCCGTTAACGTAAGCAAAGAAACGTTCCTGTAGCTTTTCAGTAACCGGACCGCGTTTCCCGTTTCCAATAGTGATATGATCAACTGATTTGATCGGACTGATCTCGGCGGCTGAACCAGTGAAGAAAACTTCATCGGCAATGTAAAGCATTTCCCGTGGAATTAATGTTTCAACTACCTCATAACCCAGTTCTCCGGCTATTGTCATGACTGAATTGCGGGTAATTCCAGGAAGTACAGAAGCGCCTAATGGCGGCGTAAGTAGTTTTCCTTCCCATAAAACAAAGATGTTCTCACCTGAACCTTCGCTAACGTAACCATTCGCATCCAGCGCAATACCTTCAACGTATCCATCGCTCATCGCTTCTGATTTAATCAGTTGCGAATTCATATAATTAGCGCCGCATTTCGCTAAAGCGGGAAAAGTATTAGGCGCCATACGCGTCCAGGATGATACACGGACGTCAACTCCTACTGCAAACGCTTCCGGTCCAAGATACTGCCCCCACCTCCAGGCACCAACAACGGCTTCTATTGGACAGTTGCCCGGCGCAACGCCCAGGCTGTCATAGCCACGGAAAACAATTGGTCTAAGGTATGCATCAGGCCAACCGTTGATTTTGATTACCTCAATACAAGCGTTGAAAATGTCTTCCTGAGTGAAGGGGATTTCCATTCTGTATATCTTGGCTGAATTAAACAGTCTCTGAACGTGTTCTTTCAACCTGAATACAGCGGAACCCTTTGGTGTATCGTAGCAACGCAATCCCTCAAATACAGCCGATCCGTAATGGATTACGTGCGACATTATATGTATGGTGGCATCCTTCCAGTCGATCATTCGACCAGAGAACCATAATTTTGCAGACTCGTCAAATGTGGACATTACTTTACCTCTTTAATTTCCATTGAAAAAAATTTGAAGTTCAGAGTCCAGCCTTCAGGTTGATCTCCTTCTATCAAACGCGGCGGGTTGACAGCGAAGATGTCATTTTCAGAGGAAAGACATGCTGAAGCGTGAACTCTGAACTTTTGAACCTTCATGGTGCTTCAAATAGATTCTAGATCTACCGACCGATAACCTGATCAGCAATAACTATGTTCATAATTTCGTTTGTACCTTCGTAGATGGTCGTTATCTTGGAATCACGCATAAATCTTTCAACGGGATACTCTTTAATATACCCGTAACCGCCATGAATCTGAACGGCTTCCAGCGCACTGCGAACTGCCACTTCCGAACAAAATAATTTTGCCATCGCTGCTTCTTTGATATAATTTTCGTGCCTGTCCTTACGAGCGGCGGCAGAATAAAGAAGCATCCGAGCAGCTTCAATCTCAGTTGCCATCTTGGCAATTTTAAACTGGATTGCCTGGAATTTTGCAATCGGTCTGCTGAATTGAACACGTTCTTTGCTGTATTTAACAGATTCATCAAGGCTGGCTTGTGCGATACCGAGGGCTTGCGAAGCAACACCGATTCGACCACTGTTAAGAGCCGTCATTGCGATCTTGAATCCCATTCCCTCTGCGCCCAGCATGTTGGCAGCAGGAACACGACAGTCCTCGAATGAAATCGGAGCGGTATCGGAACCGCGTATCCCCATCTTATTCTCACGTTTACCGGCTTCGAAACCAGGTGTTCCCTTCTCGACGATGATAGCGGAAGTACCTTTCATACCCTTTTCTTTATCGGTAACTACGAAAACCAGTACGATGTCGCAGTTTATACCTGATGTAATAAAAGCCTTTGCTCCGTTCAGAATATAGTCATCTCCATCCTTGACCGCGGTTGTTTTCATTCCACCTGCGTCTGACCCCGCTTCTGGCTCTGTCAGGGCAAAAGCACCTAACATCTTACCCTCGCCTAAGGGTCTCAAAAAGCGTTCCTTTTGGTTGTCGTTTGAGAACAACTCGATGGGATATACTGCAAGGGAATTCGTTACTGATATAATAATAGCAGTAGAAGCGTCAACTCTGGCAAGCTCTTCGACAGCAATGCAATAGCTGATCATATCCAAACCGGCGCCGCCTAATTCCTCAGGGAGTGTAACCCCCATAAAACCAAGTTCGCCCAATTTTTTCATTGCCTTGGTGGGATAGATTTCTTTCTCATCCCGTTCAGCAACACCTGGCGCTAATTCAGCCAGTGCAAATTCGCGAATGGTCTCGCGAACCATTTGTTGTTCTTCTGTGTATTTGAAGTCCATATTATTCCGTTAATAAGGTTTAATTTTATATGATGATTGCATTGCAGTCAGGGCATCGTCCCTGAAAGCAACGCCCGACTACATGGAGATTGCTTCGTCACTTCGTAACTAGCAAAACAGGATTATTGAGTTCAGAGTATACGCTTTAGCGTGCTGAGTTCAGAGTCCAGCCTTTAGGCTGTCTTGATTTTAAAGTTCACTCAGGCAACATAGGAGGAAAAACAGCCTGAAGGCTGAACTCTGAACTCTGGGCTCTAAACTATTAATCAACTATAGTTATAGAATCCCAAACCGCTCTTCCGACCCAGATGACCGGCAGCTACTAATTTCTTCAAGAGTGGACAGGGACGATATTTGCTATCGCCTAACTCCTTGTGCAGGACTTCCATAATCGCCAGGCAGACGTCAAGTCCGATCAGGTCGGCAAGATAAAGCGGTCCCATTGGGTGCGCCATACCCAGCTTCATTACCGTGTCGATGGCTTCGGCATCTGCAACGCCTTCCATCAGGCAATAGACAGCTTCATTAATCATCGGCAACAGGATACGGTTCGCCACGAAGCCGGGGTAATCGTTCACTGTAACAGGTGTTTTTCCTAGTTTCTCAGCTACTTCGATGACCTGCTTCAGTGTTTCCTCGGATGTGGAGAGTCCTCTAACTATCTCGACTAACTTCATCATCGGTACGGGATTCATAAAGTGCATACCGATAATAAGCTCCTGTCGCTTGGTAAATGATGAAAGCATAGTGATCGAAATAGATGATGTATTACTTGCGATAATCACGCCATCTTTGCAAATAGCATCAAGTTTCGTAAATAGATCCTTTTTAAGAACATCGTCTTCAGTTGCTGCTTCAATTACTAAATCAGCTTCTGAAACGTCTTCGATGTTCAGAGTGGGACGGATATGAGCAAGCAATTCATTCTTCTGGTCTTCGGTCAATCGCTCTTTCTTGATCTGACGGTTGCAGTTCTTGGTTATCGTCTTGATTGCGCGGTCTAAGAACTCCTGCTTTATGTCGTTCAGTATTACATCGAAACCCTTGGATGCAGCGACGTGGGCAATACCGTTGCCCATCGTTCCGGAACCTATGACAGCTATGGTTTTAATTTCCATTATTGGATTTCCTCCTTAATTATTTTTAAGTCCTGCGTAGGAGCCGATTTATCAAGCCCCATCGCATAGGTTAAAGGGGCACAATAAATTGGCTCCTACGCGATCTCTGGAAATAGGGGGACAGGAATGTCCACATCCCCAGTATTTAGACTTTCTCAATCACTAAAGCAACCGCTTCACCGCCACCCAGGCAGATGCCAGCGCAGCCCCATTGGACGTCTCTGTCAATCATTGCATTGACGAGTGTTATAAGGATACGCGTGCCGGAATTGCCGATAGCGTGACCAAGCGCAACAGCGCCACCGTTGACGTTGACCTTAGCTGGATCAATTTCCAGAAGCTGGATGTTGACCAATCCTACAACAGAAAACGCTTCGTTAAGCTCAAACAGACCAACGTCATCAAGCGTTAATTGACTTCCGTCCGCTTTCTTTGTTTTTGCAACGGCATTGCGAATTGCCTGGTTAGGGGCGGTTGTAAACCACTCGGGCTCATGCGCATGGACGCCTTGTCCGTGAATGCGCGCTAATGGTTTCAGTCCGCGTTTCTCAGCGGTTTCAGCAGACATTAGTACCATTGCCGAACCACCGTCGTTGATCTTTGAAGCATTTGCGGCGGTGATAGTTCCATCCTTCTTAAAAGCAGAACGTAGCTTTGCGATCTTATCGAACCTGACTTTCTTTGGTTCTTCGTCTTCGCTTACAACGATGGGATCGCCTCTACGCTGCGGTATTTCAACAGGAACGATTTCGTTGTCGAACTTACCGGCTTCAATAGCAGCTTGGGCTTTCTTGTAGCTGTCAATAGCGAAATTGTCCTGCGCTTCACGACCAAAGTCATACTTCTCAGCGCAAAGCTCACCACACATACCCATGTGCATATTGTTATATGGATCCCACAATCCATCGGAGATCATACCATCAACCAATTTCCCATCACCCATACGGTATCCGTTGCGTGCCTTAAAAAGGTAATACGGGGTGTTGGACATTGATTCCATTCCACCGGCAACTACTATATCGGACTCGCCGAGCATAATCTGTTGAGCGCCGAGCATAACCGTCTTCAATCCGGATCCGCATACCTTATGAACGGTCATACAAGGTACTGAATAAGGCAGACCGGCAGCAACCGCAGCCTGACGGGCTCCTGCCTGGCCTATGCCACCCTGCAATACCATTCCCATTAATACCTCATCAACCTCTTCAGGTTTTATACCAGCACGCTCAACGGCAGCTTTGATGGCAATTCCACCAAGCTTTACTGCAGGTACACTGGAAAGACTGCCGAGGTATGAACCAACCGGCGTTCTCGCAGTAGATACTATTACTACATCGCGCATTGTTACTCCTTTTATTTATTAATTGAAACTTATTATCCCAACTGGATTACGAATCGCATGGCTGAAAACTGTTTGCCATTTACCAGCGGATGCTCGAGACAACCATTTCTTTCTCTCTTTAAGAAGAGTTAAAACGTCCAAGTCATAGCTCGTTGTGAGCTGCAAATTTGCATGCTCCCGCACAGAGCATAGATCACCAGGAAAGAAAATAGTAGCGAGTTTCCCTTCGGCAATAACAACTTGATGCCCCGGACTATGCCCCGGACAAAGACTTAGCGATAATCCCGGAACTACCTGCGCATCACCATCAATCATCACTATTTGACCACTTTCAAACAGTGGTTCAAAATCATCAGGATTATAATCATTCTTAACAGATGGATCAGAAGATCGAGCAAAATCTACTTCTCTACGTTGAATATAATATAATGCATTTGTGAACGAAGGCGCAAGCTTTAAACCATCTTCTAAGCGAGTCCCGCCACCTGAATGGTCAAAATGCAAGTGCGTTAATACTACAATATCAATATCGTCAGGATCAATATTTAATTCAGCTAATTCAGTAAACAGCCGCCTGGGGTGTTGATAATCAAGAAGTCCACGCTCTGTGAAGTCAAATTTATCACCCAGACCGGTGTCAATCAGGACATTCTTTCCGGATATTCTTAGAAAAAGCTGGTTTAGACCAATAAGCAATCTTTCAGTAGCGCGGGCATCTCTGCCTGTGAAATTAACTTTGCTGGAAAGTGGAAAACCATCCTCTGGTATCTTTATCCAACCATCGTTAATGACATAAAAATCCGGATCGTTTCTAAATTTGATAATGTCCCTGTATAATTGTTAAATACGCTCAACCACTGTCATTCCCGTGAAGACGGGAATCCAGTTTAAAGTTTGATAAAGACATCCTATTGATAAATCAGTATGTTAGTTTAATTGGTTAGGGTGGAGACTCTCAATCTGGATTCCCGTCTTCACGGGAATGACAAAGAGGGGGTTTCGGTCAGGCACTAATTAGAATCTCACTCCAATTGATAACCAGTTCATATTTGTAACATGCCAAAACCAATCACGTGTGGAAAAATCTATATAGTATTTCCCGAAATCCAATCCAAAGCCTGGCATAATTGTTGTACATCGGTTTGGCCAATCGAATCTTCTGAATTCGTTGATATATCCTAACCTAATGGAAAGTACACCATATTTACCCTCAAAACCAATACCTGTTGAATATTCATCTCCCCAGTGAATTTCCTGTCTGTGATAATCGACCAAAAGCATGCGGAACATTCCACCCAGTATTATGTGATGATCTTCTGTATGAATTATGTCCCAGGATACATTCAATTTGCCCATCCAAGGTGGGTAACACTTCCTGTATTCCCAACTTAAGTCGTTCTTTTGACCAATATTTGTAAATGATATGCCTATAGACAAACCATTATTATCATCAATCAGATCATCTTTATCGGATAACAACCCAGTCAATAAGCAACCCACCTGAAATGTCGTTTCGGTTCCGTTATTATAGAAGGATTCTTCGTATCCCACTCCTATACCAAACAGTAAATTATCATTAATCCGGTTTGCATAGTGAATACCTGTATTAACATTAAATAGATGTTCAGATCCTTCATTTTGTCCAAGATCATTGTACACATCAAGCTTACCCATATCATAGTAAATAGCTGATAATCCGAAAACCCCGTATTCTGTTCTATAATTAACAATAAATGGTATTAAATATTCAGAATGCGGTGTTTTTGAGTATTCAAACTGAGCTGAGAAATTAACAGTTTGATTCAAGTAAGCCGGATTTTCAATGCCACTTAGAGGACCTGTTACGCCCAGATTGACGTCGCCGGTTCCCCTGCTGCGAACATCCAGTGTTGGAAATTCTGTACGATGATAAAACATTGCCGATGCTTCGCTGCAAATGAGAAAAAAACAGGAACAAACAACAATTAGAGTTCTTAACATCTTTCTACTCCACTTTTCTGTTGTGTGACACGAATTACTTGTTGCCCTCGTCACACACACGTTTTAATAATATGAATCAATACAAATAAGTTTTTGTTACAAAACCATCTGGAAAAACTCCCAAACTCATCCACCAAACAACCCCAACTCTCCCCAACAAAAATCGAAGTATTCACCTTCTCAATAACCGCCGGTCCGATAATCTTATTACCGCTCAACGGCTTATCACCGTCATTGCGAGCGTAGCGAATCAATCTCTTGCATTCACAAGCGCATAGATCGCTTTGCGACGCTCGCAATGATAGATTTGTTGCATTATCGGAGGTCGAATCGCGCCACATCGACTGACCGCTTCTCTAACTTCTTGCGACTCCGTCGAAATGCGTCAATCTGATGAGCCGTCTCAGCAGTGAGATAACTCTGACCGCAGTTGGGGCAGAATATCATCGGTACATCCTCAATGACAAGTAACTTAGCGCCCTTGCCGAGGCTCTCTGTTATCCGGCGCACTCGCGCCCCTTCTTTACCGCAAAATTCGCAAATCATTTCTTTACTCACCTATAGTATAGACTGTGATTATGGTTAGCCGTCCAATAGCCCCGAATGCCAGTATGACTTCGACATCACACTCCAGCGTTGAACCGCGTAATCGGAACTTGGCTTCACCTGTTTTTTTATTGCGTTGTTTTTCACAAATATTACCTGTCAAAATGGCTCATTCTACATCGATGATAGTTAAATCGTCTTCAAACATTTCACGATGTGCATGACGGGTAATAACGTAATCTAATTCTCTTATTCGATCTTGAATTTTCCTTAAGATTCGGTCATACATTATCGAAATCCAATCAGGGTTGTTGGGTTATTCTTTTCCATTTACGGTCACTAACGTTGGCGGAAATCTAATTCGGTCATTGCCTCCGTAGGTTTCACCAACTGCTATTCACGTTAATCCGCCTTTATCCGAAACCCCTCCGGATAACTGTCTTTATTATAAATAATGAACGATCCATATTCATCAATCAGGCAATTATATCTTTCACCAACAAAAATAGAAGTATTCACCTTCTCAATAACCGCCGGTCCTATAATCTTATTACCGCTTAACGGCATATCCCCATCATAAACAGGCACTTCCTTTACATCATTCGATTCGGGAATATATACGTTTCTTTTCTCTTTTAATGCTGATTCTAAAGACACTGAGCTTTCCGTTCCGCTTAAGAATTTCGGTTTTTCTGTTATGCCGAGGGCTCGCAGGCGGACGTTTATCAATTCGATTTCTGTGCCTTCCTCTTCTAAGGAATAACCGAACAGGCGGTTGTGTTCTTTGTGAAATTCGTTCTTAATTTTATTTAGATTAAACGACTCTATATCTTCCAATGGAACCGCCAGTTGCACCTCGTGATATTGACCTATGTATCTGAGGTCGAGAACCGGATAGAACTCGATCCTGTCTTTACTAACTCCTTCATTAATCAAAGTATCTATGCCGGTTTCCTTCATTTCACCATAAAGCTTCAGGAAATAATCCTTGTCAATATCTGAAAACGAAGTTATGTAAGAGCGGATATAATCGTGTTTCAGATCACCGAGAAGCATCCCCGCTGCACAAAAGATCGAAGCGACATTAGGGACGAGAAACATCGGGATTTCGAGTTCCTTGCATATCTCACCGGCGTGAATGGGACCGGCGCCGCCAGCCACGATAAACAGAAACTCTCGCGGATCGTATCCCTTTTCAATTGAAACCTGACGAACGCCCTGAGCCATATTGCTGTTGATGATTCTATACATTCCTACTGCTGTCTCCAGCAGAGATAAGCCTAACGAGGATGCAGTCTGCTCGCTCATTATGCGCTTCGTTCGCTCTGTATCAAGCTTTATCCTTCCACCGGCAAAGAAATCAGGATTGAGATAACCCAGTATCAGATTAGCATCAGTGCAGGTAGGCAGCGTTCCACCCCTGTTGTAGCATATCGGACCGGGAAGGGCTCCCGCGCTTTGAGGTCCCATCTGCAACAGCCCGCCACTGTCTATCCAGCCGATACTGCCGCCTCCCGCTCCGATAGTAGCAATATCCAGTGCAGGAAGAGCGATCTTATACCTGTTTATCTCGCCGTCGGTGCTGGTAACGCACTGATTATCGATAACAAGGCTTGCATCAAAGCTTGTCCCGCCCATATCTATGGTTATGCAGTCCTTATAGCCCAGTAGATTCGCATAGAACGCTCCGGCGGTGGGCGCAGCGGCAGGACCGGAAAGTACCGTTACAGCAGGAGATTTCTGTACAACCTCCGGCGTAACGACGCCTCCGTTGGACTGCATAATCAATAAAGTACCGGTGAAGTTTATCTCATCTAACTTTACAGTGAGACGCCTAAGATAATTAGCAACTATGGGTCCGAGATAAGCGTTTACGGCTGTAGTACTTATCCGCTCGTAGAATCGGATGGACGGAAGCACTTCAGTAGAGGACGTAATGAAGCAGTCCGGAAGATTTATTTTTAGGAATTGCGCTGTCTTTTCTTCGTGAATACTGTTCTTGAAAGCATTCATAAAGCAGACGGCAACGGATTCAACCTTTTCTTCCTTCAGGAACTCAATAATCGGGATTAATTCAGACTCGTCTAAAGGAGTAAGGATTTCACCTTGAGCGTCTATCCGCTCGTCAACCGTTAACCTTAAATATCGCGGAATTAAAGGGATAACGTTACGATAGTGATTGTTATACTGCTCTTCCCTGATTCCTCTTCGCATTTCCAGAGCGTCACGAACCCCTTTGGTGGTAATAAGCGCGGTTTTAGCGCCTTTCAGAGTCAGTAGAGCATTTGTGGCAACCGTTGTGCCGTGGACTATTGTTTCAACGCTCTTTACAAACTGATCCAGGTTAAGATCGATGATGTTAGATAGGTCGTGAATCCCACTTATGACACCAATAGATGGATCTTCAGGCGTGGAAAGCGTTTTATGAACAGAAGTTTCGCCGGATTCGGAAATCAGGATAAAATCCGTGAAAGTGCCGCCGACGTCTATGCCGAGTTTGTATTTCATTTGGAATTTATAAGTTTAGTTGTCGCGTCAGGTGTTAACACCTGACGTAACTATGATTGGTATAAACAAGGCTGAATCAAGAGTAAAGCCTTAACCTTAAATAATACAAAAATAACATACAAACTGCAATATTGCCGTCTTGAATAAACTCGTTTTCTAACAATAGTTCTTAACAATAGGCTTTAGTCTTTAGCCTAACATTACTTTGTTAAGTAGTGCCTGACCGAAAAGTCCCCTTTTTGTCATTCCCGCGAAGGCGGGAATCCAGGTAATCTATTGTTTCTCCTGGATTCCCGCCTTCGCGGGAATGACAAAAAGGGGT